>JAGLIP010000073.1 GCA_023142905.1 Candidatus Aenigmatarchaeota archaeon
AGCAACTGTTGTAGATGTTTTAAAAGAAAACGGAAAAATAACCGGCATTAAAGCAAAAATAGACAGCAAAACATTTGAAATCAAATCAAAAATAGTGATTGCCGCAGATGGTGTGGAATCCAAAATTGCAAGAATGGCAGGGCTTGATACAAAAAATCGTGCTCAAGACATAGATTCCGGTTTCCAGTATGAAATGGCAGGGCTTGAATTTAAGAACCCACACAGGATTTATCTTTATTTTGGAACTTCTATCGCTCCAAGAGGATACATATGGATATTTCCTAAAGGAAAAACCGTAGCAAATGTGGGTATAGGAATTGCAGGGGATAACAAAAAAACAGCAAAAGAGTATCTGGATGAATGGATTGAAACACAACCGAATATAAAAAAAGGATCTATTATTGAAGTAAATTCCGGCGGTATCCCTGTTGGCGGGTTGTTGAAAAAAATGACTCTCGATAATTTTATGGTTGTGGGCGATGCCGCACATCAGGTAAATCCCATGCATGGCGGGGGGATAGAGGAAGCAATAATTGCGGGCGAAATTGCAGCACAAGTTGCGATAAAAGCGATAAATTCTGGAGATACAAGTGATAAAACACTTCAGGAGTACAACGGCATTTGGTGGAAAATCCGCGGAAAAAATCTCGAAAAAATAAAAAAATACAGAAATCTGGTCGAAAAACTTACTGATAAAGATATGAACATTCTTGCAGGGGCGATATCCGGAACAGCGCTTATTGATTTTGCATTGGGGAATGGCGAAACAGTAGTAAAAATACTTATGAAAAACCCAAAACTTTTCAAGCTTGCCCGCCATATTATATAAATCAAAATTATATAAATCAAAAAAATTAAGTGATGTAGTAGATATTATGGGCTCAAATTTGAATCATCTTGGCATTATAATGGATGGAAACAGGCGTTTTGCAAAACGCCTTATGGAAATGCCATGGAAAGGGCATGAGTTCGGCGCAAAAAAAATAGAAACCGTTCTTGATTGGTGTCGTGAAAAAGATATAAAAACAGTTACGCTATATATTCTTTCACTTGAAAATATAGCAACACGACCAAAAAAAGAACTTGATTTTTTAATGGAAATATTTAGAAAAGAACTTAAAAACAAGAAATTTTGCGAAAAAATACACAAAAACAAAACGCGTATTCGATTTTTAGGCAGAAAAGAATTGCTTCCAAAAGACATACAAGAATGTATGAATCAACTTATCGAAGAAACAAAAGACCATAAAGATTACGAGCTTAATTTTGCAATCGCATATTCCGGAAGGCAGGAAATTCTTGATGCAATAAAAAAGATTTCCAGAAAAGACTTAAAAGCACTTGATGAAAAAAAATTCGAGAAATATCTTTACACTTCAGGAATAAAAAATCCTGATTTAGTTATAAGAACTTCGGGTGAGAAACGCATTTCCGGTTTTCTATTGTGGCAGGCGGCATACAGCGAATATTATTTTATGGATAAACTGTGGCCTGAAATTACAAAAGATGATTTTTTTGTCGCTCTTGATGATTTTGCATCAAGGCAAAGAAGATTCGGAAGTTAGTTGTGACTTTATGGTCGAATACAATTCCGCGTTTTTTGGATTATATGAAAATGTATTTCTGGTTTTAAAAAATGCTTTTGGGGTAGAGAAAGCATTAGACCTTTTTAAGGAAATAATGAAAAAAGGGTTAAAGGAATCTTACGATTTATCATGCTTTAAGCACGGGAGCGCTAAAGAATTTTCAAGGGTGGTTGGTAAAAGAGATAAAACCGTCGGGCTTAATGTAGAATTTTCTGAAGTTACAGAAAAAAGAATTGTTTATCAAATCTACACAGATCCTTTTCCAAAACTTCGTGGAGTTATAAGCTACGAGAAACTCGACGATACATACATGTCATTTAAGGTCAGCTATCTGCTTGGAAACAAATGGGGGTATAAAACTACAAGACATTTTTGGAAAGGAGACAAATACACAGAACACATAATCACAAAACAGGATTAGTGCTGTAGTATGCATTTAACAATTTTCGGTAAAAAACGCATATAAGGCACCCATATTTTCGGCCTTTTGATTGCAACAAATATCATTTTTGTTGGGTAATCCATATCTCCATTTTCTTTTAGAAAAGCAACAACTTCGTTTTGTGAGCTTATAGCGACAAGTTTATCAATTTCAGAATCATCAAGAGAATTAAGAAATTTGCGGATCAAAAGCGCGTATTTCAAGTCCCGGCCAATTTCTTTTTTCCATTTTATCTCATATGTTGATAAAATCGCAATGTCATCTTTTTGAAGTGCGCTACATACAGCCTCTGCCGCAATTTTGGCAGACCTAATACTTAGTACAACTCCGCCGCCGGTTGTTGCCTTTGTGTGGCCGGCGGCATCACCCACAAGCAGGCAATTTCTTCTCACAGTCTCGTCTCGCCATTTCAATGGAATTATTCCGCCAGTTGTTGCCTTTGGCTTCTTTTTTACATTTTGCAATAAAAGAAATCGGTTAAAATACTGCATTGTATTTTTGTCCGCACCAATACCGAACTCAACATCATCTTTTCTTGGGATTTTCCATGCAAACAAACCGGGAGCAGTTTTCCTGCTAAGATACAATTCAACAATATCATCTTTTGGTTTCTCAGGATAGAGATTGATTACCCCTAATATTTTTTTCTCAAGCTCAGGAAATCCAAAATTTTTAGCAACAATTGAATTCGACCCATCAGCACCAATTATTATTTTGGTAAAAATAGGTTTGCTGTCTGAAAAATAGGCGATATTGTTTTCGTATTTTAAGAATCTTGTTTTTGTTCGAATTTCAGCCCCGGCACTTTTTGCTTCATCTAAAAGCCGTGTATCGAAAATAGTCCTGTCTACAACATATCCTTGAGTTTCTTTTGTTCGAATATTAATCTTTTCGCCTGAAGGAGAATGTATTCGGGCACCCTTAATTTCGCAAAGAATCTCATTTTTTTTAAGTCCGGCAATATGCAGAATGTTTTTAGAAAAAAGACCGGAACATTTTTGAGGCGTTCCGGGATTTTCCTTAGAATCAACAACAAGCACTTTATATCCTTTTTTTGCTATATGTTTTGTAACCGCAGTACCTGCCGGGCCTGCGCCTACGACTAAGACATCATATTTTTCCATAGATGTATTATCATACGCACAATTCTTAAATAGTATCTGTAAAAATTATATATACTTTAAAAAATATATTTTGTCTATGTGCTTAAAACACTTTGTTTTTATTGTATTTTTGTTTCTTTTAGTCCCTTCGGTGGATGCGGCAACATGTAACTTAAAATATGGAACTTGCGGGGGTGCGGAAAGCACATTATTTTCTTTATATAATTGGACCAATGCACATGTGTCAGAAAGCGGGACATTAAATTATAACTGGAGTGTGTGTTGTGATATTGCAACAACCATATTTAGTTCAAACTGTTATGTGAACACATCAAATGGATGTGCTTCTGGTGAAGGAGATATTCTTTCGTTATTCACTAAGACAAATGCGCATGCAGAAGTAAATAATACTTTAGGTTATTCAAACAAAGTCTGTTGTGATCTACCAGGTTTATGGGATGATTTTTACTGTTATTATAACACAACAGGAAACTGTGCTACAAGTGAAACTGCTGTTGTTTCTATGTATAATTATACTAATTCCCATCTTGGTAATCTTTCAGCATACAATAACATCCTTTGCTGTAAAACACAAGATGTAAACCCACCAACAGTAATAGTAACATATCCGTCTGTTGTTCCTTCAACAAGCATTTCGTTTGGTGTTACATGCACAGATACTGGCGGTTCCGGCGGGTGTAACAGAACAATAATAAATACAACTTATGGCAACTGTACTGTTTTAGGCGGCGGCGGCACATGCACCATAGCATTTCCACCTTCAAGTTGCATATATAATTTAAGTACTGTTTTTGATGTATACGCTACAGACCTTGTAGGCAATAGCAATTATGCCGCAAATTATGGATCTTTTGATATAAACCTGGCGGACGGGTGTGATTGCTCTTTAGCACCTACAGAATGTTTCTCATTCTTATTATGTATTGAAGGTATCTGCTCTTCTTCGGGTAATGAGCCATTTATTGGTTTTGATGTAAATAATACTCATGTAATTGAACTTGGAAAAACAGGAAAAATATATGTTATAATAAAAAATCCCACACCCACAAAAAAATCAGTGCCGCTTTATATCGGAAGCTTTGATGTGATAAAGAACTGGATGTGGTTTGAGGGTCATAAGTATGATACGCGGCGTAATATAACGATGACAATTGATGCGTATGCGGAAAAAGTTGTTGTGATAAATGTACTTGGTGGAAAAACAGGGGATTATTCCATTGTGGTGGGTCCCGATAGTGATTATGCAACCCGATATGATGAAATCAATATTCGTATAGTGTCCAAAAAAGACGGTGCCTTCTTTTCATCAACACCAGGTCTTGGTCTTATTTCATTATTTTTTATTATCTTGGCGGGTGCGTTTTTAAGATAAGTGTATGTATTTAAATTACTTCTTATACAAACAATGACACATGCTTAATCCAAATGAAATTAAGGTTCTTGTTCTTCTTGAAACAGGTGTTACCATATATTCAAGAATAAAAGACCATTCAAAACTTGAGTCAATACAAGTAACAAGAGCATTAAAAAAGCTTGTTTCTCTTGGGTCTGTTAAAAAAAACGGGGATGGAAAAGAAGTTTTTTATTCAATTACAAAAGACGGAAATGGAGCTCTTAGAGAGGAGCTGCAAAAACTGCATGAGTACCATGCAACAAAAGCTATACAATATAAAAAATTGTCTGAGAAACTATCGTGAATTTATTGCTGTTTTTTTGAAACAACCCACCCTAAAAGTGCATAATATACAAACACCGCACTTAGCGTAAATGCTGCGCCAAACGCAAAAACAAACAAAATAACAACAAAACCAAATACAACAAACAATTTTCTTTCTTTTACACGCATATGTTTAATTATTGGATATGTTGTTTTGGAAACCATAAGATATGAAAGCAAAATAAGAAACACCGCCATTATTTCTTGTGAAAGTATGTTTCCTGCAATCACAAAAGATGACACTATTGCAGCCATTGCGGGTATCGGAAGACCTGTAAATGTTTTCTGTTTTTTTACTACATTGAATCTTGCAAGCCTGTAAATTCCGCAAAGTACAAGTATTGCAGATACAACAGCACCCAAAATGCTTGTTTTAAAAATAAAAACGAAAGCAAGCACCGCGGTT
>JAGLIP010000074.1 GCA_023142905.1 Candidatus Aenigmatarchaeota archaeon
TGAGGGCAATAAGTCCCAGAAAAAGAAGCTTGAGATTATATCCTATCTTTTGACATCTGCAAAAGATAAAGAAGCCAAGTATGTTGTGCGCGCAATTATCGGAAGTTTGAGAATCGGCGTTGCTGACGGGGTTGTACGGGATTCAATTGCAAAGGCGTTTTTTTCTGAAGTATTCTGGAAAGACCTTTTGAAACAGAAAATCAACAGCAAAAAAAGAATAGAGGTCATGCTTGCGATTGAAAAAAAGAACATTTTAATTTCTGAAGAGCTTAAGGAAACAATGCCTGAAGTGTGTGGCCTTGAAGAAAATAATAATGTTAAATACGGGACTGAAAAAGATATTTTAAAAATCAAGGACTTCTGGAAAAAAGAGTGTAACTATGATATTGTTCTTGTTGATTCTGCGGAAACAGGAAATGCATTAAAATCAAAAATAACAGGCATTGTTGAGCAGGCAAATGAGGCTGCTAATGATTTTGCGCTTGTGGCCAAAATCGCAAAAAAAGAGGGAACAATAGGGCTTAAAAAAATAGATATTGCCGTTGGGCGGCCGATTAAGGTCATGCTTGCGCAGAAAGCAGACGGAATTGAAGATGCGTTTGAAACTGTAGGCAAACCGTGCGCATTTGAATATAAATATGACGGCTTTAGGCTTCAGGCGCACAAAAAAGACAGTAGTGTACAGTTATATACTCGGCGCCTGGAAGATGTCACAAAACAGTTTCCTGATGTTGTTGATTCAATTAAAAAAGGCATTAAAGCAGAGTCATGCATAATTGAAGGCGAGGCTGTGGGGTATGATAAAAAAACAGGGAGAAGCATACCATTTCAGAATATATCTAGAAGAATAAAAAGGAAATACGATATAGAAAAGCTTGCAGAGGCGGTTCCGGTAGTATTGAACCTGTTTGATATCCTGTCGCTTGATGGGAATACGATAATAAAAGAGCCGTTTCACAAAAGAAGAAAGCTTTTGGAGAAAATAACCAATGAGATTCCAAAAAAGCTCGTGGCAGCAAAGGCGATTGTAACTGATTCTGCAACAAAGGCGGATGATTTTTACAAAAAATCACTGTCGCGCGGAAATGAGGGGCTTATGGCAAAAAACCTTGAAGCGCCATACAAGCCGGGTTCGCGTGTTGGGCATATGCTAAAGATTAAGCCGGTTTTAGAAACCCTTGACCTTACGATTGTTGCAGCCGATTGGGGCGAGGGAAAAAGGGCGGGGTGGCTTTCAAGCTATGGCCTGGCATGCAGGGATTCGGATACCGGCGAGTTTTTGACAATGGGCAAGCTTGGGACCGGCATCAAGGAGAAAAAAGAAGAAGGCACAAGCTTTGAAGAGATTACTGATGAGCTTAAAAAACACATAATAAAAAAAGAGGCAAAACGAGTTGAGATTGCACCCACGCTTGTTGTTGAGGTCGCATATGAGGAAATACAAAAGTCTTTAACATATACTTCCGGGTTTGCGCTGCGTTTCCCCAGATTTGTTCGTATACGGGATGAAAAAGCAGTTGATGAAATTGATGATATTACTAAAGTTATCGCTATTTTCGATAGCCAACGGCATAATGGATAAGTATTACTTAGTAATGGTTAAAAAAGAAAGGTTTATAAATGTTCTGACACTTAAATACTTTATCAAATACACAAATATGGGAATTCCAAACATTTATATACTACCTGTATGTAAAATAATAGTGTTTGGTTAATGTTTAAAGAAGTGGCTAAATAAATAGAAAAACAACAACAGGTGATTTGTAAATGATAAGTCAAAAAACATTGGATGGTCTTAAAGGAATCGGTCTTAACTTATATGAAAGAAAGCTTTATGCTGCACTTCTTGCAAGGGGAAATTCGACTGCAGGAGAGCTTTCAGAAGTTGCTGATGTTCCGCGGTCAAGATCTTATGATGTTCTAGAATCGCTTGCTAAAAAAGGATTTGTTGTTGTCCAAAATGCAAAGCCGTTAAGATATGTTGTTGTGCCGCCAACAGAAGCTCTTGAACGGTCAAAAAACAAGCTTCGTGCAGACCTTGATACTTCAGTTTTAAGAATTGATGATTTCAAGAAAAGCCCGGCATTAACTGAGCTTAATAATCTTCACACACAAGGGGTTTCTCTTGTTGATTCTGCTGAACTTTCAGGTTCTCTTAGGGGAAGACACTCTATGCACCAACAGGTTGAAACAATGCTTAAAGGTGCTCAGAGTTCGGTTAATATAATCACAACTGAAGACGGGCTTACAGAATTGTATACAACTCATTCAGGCCTTCTTCAAAGTGCTGTTGAGCGCGGTGTTTCTGTAAAGATTGCAGCTCCGCTTACAGCTAAAAACAAACAAGCTGCAGACACATTGTCAAGTGCGTGCGATGTTAAGGACTTAAGTTCTAAAGAGGCTGCAAAACTTCCTGCAGGAAGAATGTTTCTTGTAGATGATAAGGAATCCGTTATGGCGCTTACTGATGATGCGAGCACACATCCTTCACAGGATGTCGCTTTTTGGAGCGCGTCGGATCATTTTGCATCCAATTTCGTTGCACCGACATTCGGTATGGTCTGGAAGCATATTGAATAAAGACTTTGTTTTTTTGTTTTTGATGTAGTGTTAACTAGGTTCTCGTGGTGTTTTTGTGAATGAATTGTATTTGCCTGCAATGGAAAATGGGTGGATTTCTTTCGAGGGGGACAGTACTAAAGTATGTCCCTATTTTATTGATTCTTCAGGATGTCTTGTTGGGCGTAATGATAAGAATGTAGAATTAGAGTTGTTGGTTGTAAAATCTGAGGGGAATTATACTCTTCCGTTGAGCCATAATTTTCGTGATTCTGAAATTAGGCGCAGTTCTGTTTTGGATGAGGGGTTGATTGTTGATTTTAGTAATTTATTGGAATGTGACAATAATCCGCAGAAGAGCATTTTTTTAAAATCTGATGCTCTTGGTGTTGGGTTGGATAAACATTTTAAATTTTTTTACCCCATCAGTAATGGTGTTGTTTATTGTGAATGGTCTAAAGAGTTAAACTTGATGTATCATGCATCTCCGCTTAAATATGTCGAATCATATTTGTCTCTTGTAGGGGAGTTGACTAGGGATTCAAAGGCAGTTCATGGTGCTTATTCTATTGATGGGTCTCCATTAATGTATGTTCTTATTTTTAATCCGCCAGTTAATTACGGGGATATTGTTCAAAAATTTGAATATGAGGATTTGTTCCTTGAGCACATTAAGAATGAACGAGATAAGGCGTTGTTAAAAGATTTTGGCGATGCACAAGCCCGTATGAGATTACCGGCATCAATGAATTAATTTTTCGTTTTTGGTTTATCTCTTTTAAACCTAATTTTATAATTCTAAAAATACGCATCTAAATGTGAGAGTTGGCTAAAAGTTTAAAAGTTTTGTTCTGTTATTAGATAGTAATTAATGGATGCTGGTTTTTATGGGCAAAAAAAAGAATAAAAAGAATAAAAAGAGCGAAGTTGTGCCTGTTAGTGTGGATTCTGAGGCAATATTCGATGTTGTGGGTTTGAGAAATGCGTTGAATCGATATTTTGGGGGCCATGATACTGTGTGGGGTATAGAAGATACAATAAGTATGCTGAAAAATAAACCGGACATACAATGCATCAAAATTTCCGGGTTTCCGATGGATTTTCAGGTTCGTTTGCCCGGATGTGATGGCGAGTATCTTGCTTTCAATTATTCCGGAACAAAAAACAAATTGGATGTTGAGGGATATGATCCGGAATGTAGTTATGGCGTCGCTCATAAAATGCCTGAATTGCCCGCAACGCATTACTTTTTAACGAATAATGGTCATTTTACTCTTTGGCGGGGGCATTCGGGAATCAAAGGCCATACATATACTGAAGTAGAATTGCCTAAAGGGCCTTATGTCCATGGATATTTGATGTTTGAAGGCAGTAATAACAAGCACATTGATACCGCATCTATTGTTAATCTTGGAGATTCAAAGACAATGAAAATAACTGTTGCCGGGATAACCTATACGCTTTAAGTTGATTTTTTTTAAATTCTTTATTTTTTTAAACATACATCTACAATTCTAAAAATATCGTGGTTTTTATGAGAATAAAGACAGTTGACCGGAAAATTGCAAGAGAAATTATAGACGATATTCTTTTGGGCAAGGCAAAACACGGGATTGCGCTTGACAACCTGAAGCGAAAAATCGCAAAGAAATACACTATTAAGGATTTGACACAGAATTCTGCTATTTTGGAGCATGCTGAAAAATCTGAGAAAGAAAGGCTAACAGTTTTGATAAAAAAGCCAGTTCGTACAATTTCGGGAGTTGCGATTGTGGCTGTGATGTCAAAACCAGGTGCGTGTCCCGGGAAATGCATCTACTGCCCGCAAGGGGAAAACGCGCCTAAAAGCTATACGGGGTTAGAGCCTGCGGCTCGAAGGGGGGCAATGTTTGCGTACGACCCGTACCTACAGGCGAAAGATAGGATAAAACAGTTGACCGCAATTGGGCATGCTACTGACAAAGTTGAATTAATAATTATGGGTGGAACATTTCTTTCATATTCTTTAGACTATAAGATGAATTTTGTAAAGCGGCTTTTTGATGCATTGAATGGCGTTGATTCAAAGACATTGGATGATGCAAAGAAAATTAATGAGGCCGCGAACCACAGGTGCGTGGGGCTTACAATTGAGACTAGGCCTGATTTTTGCAAAGAAAAAGAGATTAATGAAATGCTTAAAATGGGGGCAACCAGAGTTGAATTGGGTGTACAGTCGCTAAGCGATGAAGTATTGGCGAAAGTAAATCGAGGGCACACAATTGAAGATACTGTTCGGTCTACCCAATTATTGAAAGATTCCGGATTTAAGATTGTCTATCATATGATGCCTGGGCTTATGCAAAAAAAGCGTGAGGATATCAAAATGTTTGAAACTCTTTTTTTTGATGAGCGATTCTGTCCTGATATGCTTAAAATATATCCTACGCTTGTAATTTCCGGTACAAAGCTTTATGATATGTGGAAAAAGGGTGAATATAGTCCGCTTGATACTGAACGAGCTGCGGATATCATTGCGCGCGCCAAGAAAAAATTGCCTGTTTTTGTGAGAGTTATGCGGGTTCAGCGGGATATTCCGAAAGAAAAAATTGACTGCGGGGTTGAAAACAGCAATTTACGGGAGTATGTCGGGCGCAGGGCAGAAGAGTTAGGGATTAAATGTCGGTGTATCCGTTGCCGCGAA
>JAGLIP010000075.1 GCA_023142905.1 Candidatus Aenigmatarchaeota archaeon
CATCTTTTTCTTTCAGTATTTCGCGCACATCTTTCTCTATTTCATCAAGCTCTTTTTTTGAAAGATTGTCAATATCTTTTTGAGCATTTTTTATCTTAGCATCAGTTACATAAAAGAAAAACTTAGAGCCACATTTGTCGCACCCTGAAAGAAGGTAATCCGCATCATCAGCATGCAGTTTACCGCACGCGGTGCATTTATTTGGCATGAATATAATTAAACAGAAAAATATTAATAGATATGCTAAATTCACTTAAGATAAAACATAAGCTCTTGGGGGTCTTTTTTTATCTTTTTTATCATCTCGGCAGGGCCAATCACTGTAAGCCCCCTCTTTTTTCCTAAAAGAAACTCTGCAAGCCTGCCCCGCATCTGCGAAAAAAACCCCGCGTCTTCTTCATCAGAAACATCAAAAGAACCTATCTCAATTCCTGAAAAACTGTCAGAGACTTCTTCCATTGTCTCTTGTATCAAATCTGCTTCTTCTTTTGGTGAAAGCTTTGCATCAACAACAACAATGGTGTTTTTTTTCAAATCAGAGAGAATATTCTTAATCCCAATTGATTTAATTCGTTCGTAAGGCATAAGTTTTATGGAAATGTCTTTCATTTCAAAACCTCAAAAAGCCGTTCATAAAGATAATCTATATTTTCCCGCGCCTTGGCAGAAATACCAATAACTTCGTACTGTGGAAATGCATTTCTTATCTCCGTTACATCTGATGATTTAAGGTCACACTTATTTGCGGCAACAAGTACCGGAATTCCCCGAGCCTCAAGATTTCCAAGAATTGTGACATTCACCTGGTCTACGGGATCCTGTGTCGAATCAAGAACCACAACAACAACATCCATGTTATCAAGCCATTTTATAGCCTCAATAACGCCCCTAGTTGCCTCTTTTGCTCTGGTTTTTGCATCATGTTTCTTGATTCCTTTTTTTACAAAATCCGTATAATCTATTTTTGTTGCAATTCCCGGCGTATCCACAAGGTTAAATGTAAGCTTTTTCCCATTGTTTTCAATAATTATTTTGTCTTTTACAATAATCTCTCGTGTCTCATGCGCTATGCCCGAAACACTGCTCATCTCTTCTCCAAGCCAGTCTTTGCATATTGTATTTGCTAATGTGGACTTCCCTGCATTCGGGGGACCATAAAGCCCTAATCGTATGTCTTTCTTCTTTGAAAACAAACCAGTTAGAAAAGAGCCAAGCTTCTTGTGTATTGATTTTAAGTAATTGACAACCATTGCTTAAAAGTTATGGCTGAAAGTATTTAATTCTTTCTGTTTTTAATTCATTTAATGAAAAAAATAACAATATATCTCTCTGGCGGAATAAAAAAAGGAAAAAATGATGCGAACAAGTCTTGTTTTAATGAATTAATCAAGAACCAAATAAGAAAAAAATTAAAAAACTATGAAATCCGCTTTCTTGATCCCAACGACGCCCCGCCAAATCTTTCTGACGCAAAGGCAGTTTTTGGGTGCGATCTTTTGAGGGTAAAACTAAGTGATTTTGTTATTATGGATGCAAGAGAAAAAAGAGGCGTTGGCGTTGGGCAGGAAATGCTTTTCGCGAAACTGAATAAAATTCCGGTAATATCTGTTGCCCCGAAAAATTCCCATTACTTACGGAAAAATCTTGAATATTTAGGGCAAAAAATAGATGAATTCACACATCCATTCATTTTCGGGTCAAGCGATGCCATTGTTGAGACCTTTGAAGATGCAGCAAATTGGATAGATGAATTTATTGAAAAACCAACTGCGGTAAAAGGAATTGAGTTTGTTGATGAATCAATAGAACACTACAAAAACGCACAAGCTTCCACTCACAAAAGCGTAAAAGAAGTTCTATAAGAAAAAAACATAGATTATTAATTAATTCCCGCACCAATGTTACTTATGACAGAAAACACAAAAATAATGTTTTTCCAGGCAGACTACGCAATTGAGGACGAAAAACCCACAATAAGGCTTTTTGGAAAAACAGATACTGAAAAATCAATCGCCCTTGTTGACGATTCATTTACACCTTATTTCTATGCCATTCCAACCGACGGCGCGGACTTTAAACCCCTACTAGAAAAAATAAAAAAATTAAGCTTTGTAAATCAAGAAAAAACAATCAAAGTAAAAAACGCAATAATTGTAAAAAAAACAGTTGACGGTGTTGAGAGAAAAATACTCAAAATATATGGGAACATCCCAAAAGACATACCCTACATAAAAGACGAAATAAAAACTTGGGGGCTTATCAAAGACAAAAGGGAATTCGATATCCCATACCACAAAAGATATTTAGCAGACCGGGAAATTTCAGTTGGTGTATGGTATGAATGCGCGTTTGAAAAAAAAGACATAAATGTTGCAGCAGACATTAAAGGAAAACTAATTTCAATAAAACCAATAGACTCAAAAAAAGAAAACCTAAAAATTCTTGCATTTGACCTTGAGACCGTACAAAATAAAGAAGAGAACATAATAATTCTAGTATCGGTTGTAACAAACAAAGGCTACAAAAAAGCAATCGGTTATGTAAAAGACCACAACAAAGACACAATCATTGTTGACTCAGAAAAGGCACTCATAGAAAAACTAGAACAAATAGTCCAAAAACAAGACCCAGACATAATTGTCACATATAATGGAGATTCTTTTGATTTTACCGTACTTGAAGCGCGCGCAAAAAAGCTCAAATGCACAATAAACATGGGACGCACAAAAAAAGGAACATTTTTCAAAAAACAGGGAATATTTTCAGGTGCGTCTGTTGCAGGCAGAAGCCACATAGACCTATACCGGTTTGTATCGCAAATAATGCGGGCAACAATATCCTCCGAAACAATGAAACTAGACAATGTCGCAAATGAGCTTCTGGGGCTTAAGAAAAAAGACATGACCTGGGAGCAGATAGAAGAATTCTGGAAGAAAAAAAAGAACCTTGGAAAAATATCAGAATACTGCATACATGATTCCTACATCACAATGAAACTCGCAGAGCATATATTGCCAAACATTTTCGCCCTATCAGCACTTACATGCCAGACCGCAGAAGATGTATGTCGCATGTCGTATGGCCGGCTTGTAGAATCATACGCCATTAAACGCGCAGCAAAGCTAAACATTATTGTCCCAAACAGGCCGACAACAGAAATGATGGGTGAACGAAAGCTGCTCGATGCAATCGAAGGCGCGTTTGTTGTAGAGCCAAAACCCGGGCTTCATGAAAAAATAGCGCTCTTTGACTTTCGCTCGCTATACCCAAGCATTATAGTATCTCACAACATAGACCCATTCACAATACACAAAGGAAAATGCAAGACACCTGTTCCCGGTCTTGATTTCTGTTTTGACACCCAAAAAAAGGGCTTTGTTCCAAAAGTCCTAAACGAGCTTATTGATGAAAGAATCACACTAAAAAAAGAGCTTAAATCAAAAACCAAAGGCACCACAGAATTCAAAGACGCATACGCAAAACAGTATGCGCTAAAAACAATTTCAAACGCATTCTACGGGTATCTTGGATTTGCCGGCTCAAGATGGTATAAAAGAGAATGTGCTGAGGCGACAACAGCGTACGGCAGGCATTACATCCATAAAATAATTGACATGGCAAAAAAAGACGGATTCGAAACAATCTACGGAGACACAGACAGTATTTTCTTAAAGGCAAAAAACAACGGGGAAAAACCAGAAGAATTTGCAAAAAAAGTCAACAACACACTTTCAGGTATAATGGAGCTTGAATTTGAAGGCTCATTTGTCCGGGGCATCTTTGTGGCAAAAAAAACAGGAATTGGAGGCGCTAAAAAAAGATACGCCCTTCTTGATGAAAAAGGCAACATCACAATCAGGGGCTTTGAAAAAGTCAGGCGCGACTGGTCGCCGCTGGCAAAAGAAACGCAGGAAAAAGTTCTGTCCTGGGTATTAAACAACCAAAAAGACAAAGCAGTCGATTTTGTAAAAAAAGTCATAACTGACTTAAAAGACAAAAAAATACAAAAAGAAAAGCTTGGTATTTACACGCAGTTAAAGAGAAATATTGACAAATACGAGCAGGTCGGCCCCCATGTTGCTGCAGCAAAAAGAGCAATTGCAAGAGGGACAAAAATACACACAGGACAAAGCATAAGATACATCATAACAAACAAAAGCGGACGGATATCCGACAAGGCAGAAATATACGAGTTTGCCAAAGATTATGACACAAACTACTACATAAACAACCAGGTGCTTCCAGCATCGATGCGAATTCTTTCAACACTTGGCGTAACCGAAGATGAAATCCTAAACAAAGGAAAACAAAAAGGTCTTTTTAGTTGGAGTGTAAAAAAATAAGCCGCAACGACTTCAAAGCAAAAAAATAAGAATTGCAGGAATAAGATAAAACGCCGTAAAAATATATGCAATCGCGTACCTTCTTGAGTGTATTGCTTTATCAGTAAACCATTTCGAAATATTCAAAGGAATAGCCCTTAAAGGATAAAACACAGCTATGCCGAATGCATTGTAGACAAAATGAGCAAGGGCCACAGTAAGTGCAAAAGAACTCCCGGTCGCAACAGCAGCAAGTATTGCTGTGATTGTAGTTCCTATATTTGCGCCAAGAAGATACGGGTATATCTTTTCAACAGTCAAAAGGCCGACCGCAACAACAGGAACAATCAAAGAAGTTGTAACTGAGCTGCTCTGGACAAAGGCAGTCAAGGCAACGCCAAAAACAAATGCCCTTAGCGGATTTTTAAAAATAGAATTCCGAATGACATCTTTAAATTCTGATTTTGCAAGTGGTTTTGCAAGGCGCACAAAAATATTAAGTGATGCAAAAAGAATTACAATAGATGCGGCAAGCATTAAAAAAGGATTTTTCATAAAAACTGCAGATTCAAGAAAATTAACTGCCGGAGATATAATAAGTGTTAACGGGCTTTTGAATGTTACGGCATTCGTCCCCACAAACAGGCTTGTCAAAAAGGATGCACTTTTTTCAATGGGGTGAAACAAAAGCTCTATCGGGAAAAAGACAGCCAATGTCATAAGATTAAACACATCATGCACAACTGCTGCAGAGAATGCCTTTTT
>JAGLIP010000076.1 GCA_023142905.1 Candidatus Aenigmatarchaeota archaeon
AAAACCAGTCATTTGATCATAAACTGTGAATTTAAACGCAAAATTTGACGGCTGATTTATTTTGTTGCGTTTGTTTGCTGGAGGCATAAATTCAAAAACAGGTTCGAAGACATAGAAGTTTGTGTGCTTTGCAGGTATGGATGTTTCGCCATTATAGACCATTGCTATTGCGTGTCTTCCTACTTGTGGTGTTTCGATTATGAATTCGTATGTGTTTGTTCCTTGGGTTATTGTGATTTCTTTTGACACTGTTTCGTTGTTATCTAAATAAAGATACAACATACCTGTTTCTGAAATTGAGCTTTCAAAGGTTGTTTTTACAGTTGCGTTGTTTCCAATAGTTGTATCACCTGCAGTAACACTTGTTATTTCAAGAGGTGCCGTGTATGTGACTGTAATTTTTGCTTCTTTAAGCACATCTGCTGTTGTGTTGCTGTAAATAATAAGTGGGGTGGTTATATGCACTTCTTTTGTGTTGTCCAAAAGGTCGTATATTTCATAATTATGCGTTTTTTGAGGGAACTGTTCTTCAATTGTTGTTAGGTTTAGGTTATAATACTCATCATATGGCATGTACGGCACATTTATATTTTCAAATGTTTTGTATTGCGGCTCAAATTCGATAGTTTCAACAACAGCACCTTGAGGTATGTATATAATAATTGTTTTTACAGGAATTAACGGGAATCCCGGAAACATCATGTGCTCGTCTGCGTTTGTTGTTATTGTTTTGTTTGTAATTTCGTAGTTGTTTGTAATTGTTTCTTGAAGTGTGAATTCTGTTGTTTGTGTTTGTGCCATTAATTTTAGCGTGTTTGGCGTTTGTACTGTTGTTGTTTTTATGCTTGTTGTTTGTGTGTATTTTGGCAATTTGTCGAATATTTGTGTTTTTGGATTGCCTAAAATTATCCGTTCCTGTATGTTTTTCGTCCCAAGATCGAATAGTTTGTCTCCAAGATATTTGTGCGGTAGGAATTTCATGTATTTGTCATATGGGTTCTTTTTTGTTGTATGATATAATGATTCGCCAAGCGTGTTTCCTTCTTTTAGGTATTCTATTGCAGCAGATGTAAACTGCCAGCTGTAAGGATCGTGTATGATTCCTGTTGATGCAAATCCGTATGCGCCCGCTGTTGTCAATTGTTTTGGTATGTTTGTGTTGGTCATAATTCCGGATTCATCATAGTCCATAAAGAAGAAGCTGTTATAATTTATAGATGTTATAGTTGTTCCGTCACGGTATGGGGAAAATGTTAATTCCCATTCTGATCTTTCTTCTTTAGGTATTGTAATTTCGTCTTTGTTTCCGACGCCGAAAAACATGAGTATTTCTGTGTTGCTTAGATTTGTGAAATGTGTTGTGTTTATGTTTTCTAAGTGTGGCGGAAATTCTAATGACTGCCAGTTCCAATTGTCCCAATCAGATTCAAAAAATATTGACATTATCATGCTTGCAAGGTCTGCAAAATCTTTTATGAATTTTAAGAATCCGCCAAAGGAGTGTTTTGCGCTGTCCGCAGCATAGTCTGCAAGCTTTTCAAGAATCTTTTTTATGTTTTTTAAAGTGCCTGAATTTACTTCGATTGTTGTTTCAACAGCGCGTGTTGTTTTAATGTTTGTGTTTTTGAGTATATTGTCCGCGGTGTATGTCTGAAGCATGCCGCCGCCAAGAAATATAAGGTTGGCATATTTGCTGTGCCGGTATTCGCCCATAATTTTTGCGGTGTTTATATTTTCTAAAGTGTATAATTGATTTTTATTTGTTATTCTTCCTATTGCAGCATCAATTTTTCCGTCGCTGTTAAAGTCTGCATAGGGCAGGTCTGTTTTAAGGAGGTTTCCGTCGGTATTGAATAATATTTCTCGTCCGGTATCATCTGTTATGTAATATGGTATTTGGCTGTTGTTTCCTAAGATTGTGATGTAGACTGGGCGTAATTTGTGTTCTTTGTTTGTTGTGTAAAGGCCTTTTTTGGCAAGAAGTGTTGCTGTTTCAATTATTTTTTGTTTGGTTCTGTCTTGTGTTTCGTTGTTTTGGGGTGTGGGGGTTTCGTTAATTGTTACAGGGATTCCATGGTATTGCCTTGAAATCTCGGGGGCTGTGAATGCTAAAGGGTCGTTTGTGTTTGCGACAATTAGGTTGTCTATGTTTTCTGTTATGTTTTTTATGTATTTTTTTTGGAGATTTTCGTTTGTAAATAATGTTAAATCTGTTGTGTTTTCGTTTAATATAAAAGATAATGGTATCTTGTCCTGCGCTGAAATAAGCGCCGCCATTATTGCGTGCTCTTTGTCGGTGTAATAGAATTGGGTTGTGTTGAAGAAAATCTGCGGTATGTGGTCGCGGGATGTGATTTGTGTTGCGTTTAGGTCTTCTTTGTTTTGAATGTTTCCTAAAATCCATATCTGGTCGGTTTTTGATGCAATTATTTCATTTTTTATTTTGTCCGTTATTGTATCGGTAAATATGACTTTTCTTCCTGTAGACTGCGCTTGGATTAGGTCTTGCCATTCATTGCCTGCGATAAGGATTATGGCGTTTTTTGTGGCATTTGGATATGCGGGGGTCGGGTGCATTATTGCATCGTAATGCGCTTTTATTTCTTCGTCAGAAAGCGCGCGGTTATAGATGCGGACTTCGTCGATTAAGCCATGGAAGAAATATTCTTGATTATTAGATGCTCCGTCTTTTCCAATCGCTAGATATGCGGTATTTGTTGATAATGAATTTACGCTAGTTCCTACTGTTTTTTTATTATTTACATACAGGATCATATCAGAACCATTAAACACTCCCACGATATGATACCAAACATCAACAAATGGAGGTTCTTTATCAATCGCAAAATTCCAACTATGTTCTGATAAATTTTTGGTTTGGAATTGAAAACCGTTTAATTTTTTATGATATATTAATTCGTAAGGCATGATTCCGTATTCTGAATTTCTTTTTGAGAGTATGAATCCGTAAGAGGTGTTAGTTTTTAGTCTTATTGAAGATTCGATAGTAATCTCCTGGGTGATGTTTAGAATGGATGTATATGGAATTTTAACATAATCATCAATACCATCAAAACTTAGTGCATTGCCTTTAATTCCTTCAGTCCATGTTGCGCCACCATGTATTGTTCCGTCATTTCCATTTCCGGAACTATCATGCAGCACGCTGCCAGAACCTTCATCAAACTGCCATTCTGCAACTAAATGGGGGTCTGAGGCGTATATCGGCGTAATAAAGAGAAATGCAAAAAAGATTGTTAGAATTTTAATTTGTTTTTTGTCCATAAATTAAGAATATGTCGTATTGGGCATATAAAGATATCGTTCAGTCATTATTTCGTACTGCCTATATGTTTCCATACTTTTAGGTTATTTTTTTTGAATTTGAAATTCATCCATGCTTTTATCCAGGCAATGGCGGAGAGAAAATAGAATGGCGGCAAGTAAAAAAAACCCTTAATAGTCAAAAGAGATTTCATGGTTTTAGTTGCTTGTATTGTGTCGTTTTTAAATGTTCTTTTTACCGATATGTTTTCATCATGCCGTAATTGATACCAACCGGTTCTTGTTCGTGCTTTTTGATTCAGAAAATCTTTTATGTTTGTTGGAAATTTTACCAAAACTTTTGCGTTTGGCGCATAAACAATTTTCTTGTTTTCTTGTTTTATTTTGTAGGCAATATATGCATCATCTAATAATATGTCTTTTGGTATTTTTTGAATTAATCCTTTTTTTAAGGCGTATAGGTTTCCTGTAAGTTCAACACCGCAATTTTTTAATCGGTTTTTATGCTGTTCTTCAAATGAAATTTTTGCCCAATAGCCATATATTCCTTTGGTGTTGTGGGGAATTGGTCTTCCGGCAACAATTCCAACCGAAGAATCAAATTTTTGAATGAGTTCGTTTGTGCATCCTTTTTTTGGGAACACATCCCCATCCGCCATTATGATTGTATTTCCTGTGGAATGCTTGAGTATTTTGTTTATGGCTGAGGGTTTTCCTTTCCTTTTTTTCTCTGTAATTAGTCTTAGTTTTTTGTTTTTAATACTTGTGATTATTTTTTTAGTATTGTCTGTACAACCGGAAGACACAACTAAAATTTCATCTATTGGCTCTTCAAGCCAGAGATCTATTACTTGTTTTATGTTTTTCTCTTCATTATAAACAGCGATTCCGACAGTTATCATAATATCATTTAATTGAGTATATTTTTTAATAATCGTTTTGATAGGTACTTAAGATTTTTTAATTTCATTTGTTTGATATAATGTAAAAATAGAGCACATCTTATTGATTTTTTCTTTGTTTCTTTGATGTATTTTGTGGATATTTCTTCAGATTCTTTTTTTTGTACTGACGCGGTCTTTTTGTTGCCCCAGGTAATTGAGTTATCATGCAGTGTGAATTTGGTAACTGGCTTTTCTATTTGTTTTAGTTTGCAATTTAATCCGACACGGATGAAATAATCATAATCTGAAGCATAGTTGTAGTTTGTATTGAAGAATCCTATTTTTTTAATTACTCGTTTTCTTAAAAATGCAGCAGGCTGATAAATGTTTGCGGATGCCTTTGTTAGAATTAAAAAATCAATATCGAATTTTGGGAGGTATAATTCCCTTTCAAAATTCCCTTTTTCATTTACATATTCTAGATTGCCATATACAACCTCTGTTTCTGGTTGTTTTTTGAATTCATCAACAATTGTAGAGAAAATGTCTGGTATGTATTGATCATCTGTGTTTAAACAAGCCCATATATCGCCAGTCACTAATTTCATGCCTTTGTTTATGGCATCATACATGTTTTTGTCTTTGCCTTGAATTATTTTTATGTCGGCGTTATATTTTTTTTTAAATTCATTTATTATTTTTAATGTATTGTCTGTGCTGTTGCCATCGATAATTATTTGTTCTATTTGAAAATTGCCTTTTTGTTTTAAATGAATAATTTCTAGATTATTTTTGATGAATTTTTCAGAATTTAGTGATGGTGTTATAATTGAGATTTTTATTTTAATCTCCAGCCCACCATTTGTTTGGATATTTCTTTTTTA
>JAGLIP010000077.1 GCA_023142905.1 Candidatus Aenigmatarchaeota archaeon
TATTGTTCTTTTTCGGGCAATTCTACTGAGTTGAAAACCACAACATCGTCTCGTATGTTTTTTATTTCATGTATGGCATCTTCAAAAGAATACGGTGTTTTAACACCCTCTATGATGCCCGCAGATAATATTCCTCTCGGGACTTGTTTAATACCATATTTTTGATTATCCATTAAATTTTTTAATACTGGGTCGATGTGTATGTAGATTGCATGGCCGCTTATATTGTCCCTAAGAATTATTGATGCAGATCCAGTATGATCTTCATTCGTTAGAATCTCGTTTGTAAAAGATATTTTAGACTTTCCGGTTTTTGTATATAGTACTATCTGCCCGGTTTTTGATGCAGAATAAAACGCATCCATTGAAATTTTTTCGAATGTATCTGGTTTTTTTATTTCTGTAATTGGTCCTGTTTTCGGAATCAACGCATCTAGTATTGCGTCCAGTATTTCTTGATGAGGGTTCATAACCCATAACTGACTTTAAAATAATATAAATATTTTCAATTTTAACTACTATTTAGATACAATCGAGTAAGAAACTAGTTTTATTGTTGTTTGTGGTTGATTTGGATGGAACCCCATATTTTTGCATATAACAGACATTATCTACATTTTTTCAAATAGTTTAAAAATATTTCTTTCTAAATATTTGTTATGAAAAGATTTAACAAAGAGAATATACCCGCAACATTTTTTGCAATTGCTATGGGTGTAACAATAATAGGGTATACATATCTCCACAGTATTGGTTCTACGGTATTAAATACATACATACAAAATGTCGGTCTTTTATTTTTAGTTATGATAACGGGTATGTATGCGTATGAAACAGAAAAAATGGCAAAACACTCATACGAGCAAATAATTATAGCTCAAAAACAAGCAAAAATAGCAAATTTGGAAAAACAATTGGAAGAAGTTTATAGTCCATTATACTCGATTATAGAAATTGCAAAAGAATTATACGATGCAAACCCCTCTGCAGAGTACCTAGGTGAACACGGAATAAACGGTTATGCTATTAGAACTGAAGATTATTTTAGATTATCAAAAATATTCGAAAAATACAATCATTTGATTGATACTAAAATTTACAATGCATGGATAGCTGAAACAACAAAAAATGGAGAAATAACCGCGTTCAGGTATGGTAATGTCACAAAACAAACAATTAGACATTACAATCTCTTGAAGATGCATAACTTAATTGTTTCTAAGATGAATGAGTTAAAGAACGAGTATAAAAACTTATTAAATTCTTAAAACGGGCAATAATTATGGAAAAGAAAAATCTACAAAATTTAAAAGATGGTATGAAAGACGCAGGCATTGATTTTGAAAACTTTCTCACGATTATATCCAAACACAAGCGACTTATAAGTCGAGGAAATTTAGGAGAATTATATTGTCATTGGCTGTTTGGTGTTGTCCTTAATGAAAAAGTTAATGAAAAAGGTTACGATGGCAGACTAAATTTAAATGGTGAAAATCACAAGGTTGAAATAAAATGTCGTCAAACAAAATTAGGTAATGCTCTTTCTTTAGAATTGAATCCTAAAACATTTGACATTCTATTTTATGTGGTTTTAAAGAATGATAACAGTTTATTGCCTAAAAAAATAGAATTTTATCGTTCTGAAGAATTAAAACGATGGATAAAAAATAAACAGGGTACTGTTAACGAAAAAAACGGAAAACCAAGAATTTGTTTTGGAAAGGATTTAACAATAAAAAAAGAAACTGTTTTTGAATAGGATTATTTCAATCATTTTTAAAACCATTGATTCTATAAATATTGGTTAGGTATTACTAAATATAACATAATAAAACGAAATCGTGAAAAAAATGTCCGAAAAAAGAATAGCTGTAATTGACAAGAAAAAGTGCGATCCTGAGAAGTGCGGGAAAGAATGCCAGAGCTTTTGCCCTAGAGTGCGCTCCGGAGATGACGAGACTGTTGTCATAAAAAAGAAAGCGGAAATCTCGGAAGATCTATGTATAGGATGCGGGATATGCACAAAAAAATGCCCAAAGCATGCAATTACAATCATAAATTTAGCCCACGAATTAGACGACCCAATTCACCAGTACGGGAAAAACACTTTTCGGCTATACGGACTGCCTGTGCCTCAAAAAGGAAGGGTTGCAGGGCTTTTGGGGGCAAACGGAATAGGAAAGACTACGGCATTAAAGATACTTTCGGCGCAAATTATTCCCAACATGGCCAATTTCGAGGAAAAATCGACATGGGATGCGGTTCTTGCGCGATTTAAAGGGACGGAAATTTACAATTATCTTCTGGAATTAAAAGAAAAAAAGATAAAAGCAATTTATAAGCCGCAGCAGGTTGATATGATACCATCCATGTTTAAGGGAAAGGTAAAGGAAATCCTGAAAGACGAAAGAAAAATCCTTAAAAAAATAGCGAAAGATTTGGAAATTGACCACATATTGGACAGGAAAGTTACTGAAATATCTGGGGGTGACCTCCAGCGGGTTGCTATTGCTGCCACAATTATAAAAGAAGGCGATTTCTACTTCTTTGACGAGCCTTCATCATACTTGGATGTTCGACATAGATTAATGGCTGCAAGAGCTATACGGGAATTGGCAGAAGAAAAGGCTGTTCTTGTAGTAGAGCATGATTTGGCCACTCTTGATTTTTTAACAGATGTTGTAAACATCGTATATGGGCATCCGTCAGTGTATGGCGTCATATCCTCTTTATATCCTGCAAGAAGAGGAATAAACACATACCTTTCAGGATACATACGCGAGTCAAATGTACGATTTCGTGATGATGAGCTTAATTTCAAAAGCCATGGTCAGATATTTAAGGGCAAGACAAAACTGATAGAATACCCGGATTTAGAGAAAAAATACCCTGAATTCGCGCTTAAAGTTGATGGCGGGAAGTTCTATGCCGGGGAGATTGTTGGTGTTTTTGGCGCAAATGCTCTTGGCAAGACAACATTTATGAAAATGCTTGCAGGGGTTGAAAAGCCAACAAAGGGAAAACTGGAAGAAAAGATGGCAATTGCATACAAGCCGCAGTATTTAAAGACTGATTTTAAAGGCACGGTGCAGGATTTATTGGCAACCACAACAAAGAAGTTCGGAACCCAGAAATACAAGCTTGATGTGTTAAGACCCTTAGAGCTTGAAGGATTGTTGGAAAACGATGTAGAAACACTTTCAGGCGGGGAATTGCAAAGAGTTTCAATTGCAATCGCATTGTCAAAAGATGCAGACATTTACCTTTTGGATGAGCCTTCAGCGTATCTTGATGTTGAACAAAGGGTAAAATTATCAAAAATGATTAGAAGATTCATAGAAACTAACAAAAAAACATGCATTGTAATTGACCATGATATGCTGATGCTTAACTATATATCTGACAGGGCGATAATTGTTCTTGGAAAATCAGGCGAAACCGGACACCTGCATGCGCCAACAAAGCTTGCAGACGGCATGAATATATTTTTGAAGGATTTAGGCATAACATTCAGGAAAGACCCGGAATCAGGAAGGCCAAGAGCCAACAAACCCGATAGCCAAAAGGACAAAGAGCAGAAGAAGAAAAATGAGTTTTATTGTGGGTAAATAATTGTTAAAATTAATTATATTACATAGAAATTAAAGTTTGAAAAATTCTTTCAATGTCTTTAAAGTTAACAAATTGTGGTTCGCCTAAAGAGTATTTTTCGGTGATATTTTTTTCATTGATGAACATTTCTTGCATTTTTTCAAAAGACATTTTAAAGTCAACTGCATCGGTATCAAATCCGTTGTTATATAATGCAGCCACACTCTTTTCAGAAACGATTTCAAAGAATCTCAAGAATTCTTCAGGAGTTATGTTTTGCCTGTCTTCGGGATAGAGCCCTTCAAAATCTTTTGTAGTCAAACCAGGCAATATCATAGGAACGTATTTTACCCGACTGAGTTCTATGCCTGGTAGAGGTATAAAACTAGTTTTAATATGTGTTGTATCTTCTTCTAGATATTTTGTTGCCCAAATAAAGGCACTATCTAAAGACATTAAAGATAATTCATCTTCTTGAATATATTCTGCTTCTTTTCTTTCAAAGTAAGTCACAGTAAGGCCGAAACAGTTTTCTATTTTATTTGCGATATCAATTACTTTTTCTTCAACAGGTCCAATTACCCGCACATCCATATATGATTGATTTTCATGAGGTATTGTACTTTGAGTAACGCTATCAATTGTGTTTCCCGTAAGAATAATTGAGTATTTTTCATCATTTTCGAAAAGTTCAAGAGCATAACCATCATCCTTAGGCAACAGAAGGTACTTTTTAGGAAACTCCATGACTTTTTGTTCTAGTGTTGTGTCGCCCCCATAATTTCCAGCAATTTTTATTGAATACATGACATCACATAAGTATTTTAAACTATTAGTTACTATGTAAAAAACATTTAAATACTTTGTGGTGGTTACACAAAACAGCAAATAACTCTTTTACATGAATTTTATATTCCCTGAAACATAAAAAACACTTATGGATTTTGATATACAAACCGGCCAAAACACGAATAAGATTGTTCGGAGGTTCTTTACGGTTATTGCCATTGTTTTTCTTATTGTTCTCATATCTATGACGAGCAATATATTCAAGACAAATGCGCCGGATATTATCAATAGCTGTGTTGAGGGAAAAGCAGACCACGCTATGTTTGTATATGATTTTCCGATAACAAGAAAAGACATGGCAACAGAAATTCTTGAAACAATTCTGAATACATCACAGGTATTTGTAAAAACAAGCATTGAAGAATGCGGGATATCCTATATTTTTTCAAGTGATAAGGGGCATCATTTGGTGTGCGCAAACGGCGAAATATACGAATATGTAAAAACATGCGAAAGCGAGACTATCAGTGATAGAAGCAAAAAAGTGATGGATCTATTAAAAACAAACAGCAAAGATTGAAAGTTTTTAAAATTTGGGGTGTATTCTTGTTTATGCATTTTTAAGGGGTCATGGTGTAATGGCAGCATA
>JAGLIP010000078.1 GCA_023142905.1 Candidatus Aenigmatarchaeota archaeon
GGATCCTACAAGCGGTTATCGCCTGTACAAAAAAAAGATTACTGAAAAAATAGATTTTGAAACTCTTCCGGATGATTATTCATTTCAGGTCGCAGTACTGTTTGAGGCAAAAGCTCTTAGCGCATCATTTTTAGAAATTCCTATTGATTTTGAAAAAAGAGTGAGTGGTCAGACCAAGTATACCAATAGGGATTTGCTTGGGAATATTCGTGTTCTGTGGAGCGTTATTTTTAGGCGCAAACAATAACATATTTAAAGAAATTGCCGCATAGTGGGATGTATGTCTTTTGATATCAATTTCTTAAAGGAAAAAGTAATATCTTATCGCCACTATATCGGTCTTTTTGCTGTTTTTGCAGTTGCATTATGGCTTCGCATGATGCCTTTTTCTTATGATTATCTCCAGGGAATTGACCCGTATTATATTTTTCGAATGATGGAACATCTGATTGAAAACAACCTGCATCTTCCGGCACTGGATACGATGAGATATTATCCGGACGGGTTTGACCCGCATATAGAGCATGTGCTGATGTATTACCCATACGCTATATTTTACATGATTGTATCTAAATTTGCCGCAATTGACGCGCTTGCTTTTGCAAAATTTGCGCCTGCATTTTTCGGCGCACTTTTTACAATTCCTATGTTTTTTATTGGAAAAGAGCTGCACACAAAAACAACAGGGCTTTTTGCAGCATTCTTTTTTGCTGTATCTCCTTCTGTAATTTTCAGGACTTCTGCAGGATTCATTGAAAAGGAACCATTCGGTGGGCTTTTTCTGATTATGTCTATTTGGTTTTTTTTGAGAGCTATAAGAAAGGATTCTTTAGTTTCGGGTTTAGTATCCGGTATGTCGCTTGCATTGGGAGCCGCTTCATGGGGTGGTGTAAATGCGCTTTACCTTGCGCTTGCAGGATACACAGTTATAATGGTTTTAACTACAAAGCATCCTGAGCCATATCTTAAGGCATTTGCGCCTGTTGTTCTTTTAGGGGTTTTGATACCTGCTTACACAATTACGCTAAATAGTTTTACCGGAACATACCAGCTTGTGCTTTATGCAGCACTTGGTCTTGTATTGTTTGTGGAATTGATGGAAAAATACACGCAATACAAAAAAGAGCACAGGCATTATACAATTCCTGCACTTTTCGGATTTGGAGCACTTTTTGTTTTGATTGGCTCTTTTTTCTCAGCTGCGTTGGCAAAACTTATATCGTCCGCATGGGGTATGATATTTTTTAAGGAATCTGTGATAATGTCTACAGTAGCTGAAAGCGTTACATCTACATGGCCTGATTTTACGCGTGGCTTAAGCACAGCCTATGCTGCGGGAGCATTGCCGTTTATGAGTGGAGTTCTTCCTGTTTTTTCAATATGGCTTTTTGCGTTTTTTGGAATTTTTTTAATGATAAATGAAATTTTTAAGAAGAAAAATACGCTTTATTTTATACTAATATTAATGGCATTCGTGAATTTGGTTTCTTATTTTAAATTCCTTACAAATGCAGCTTCAGGCATTACAGCAAATCAGGCATTATTGCAGATAATATTTGTTTTTACTTTATTTCCTATTGTGTATTTTGTTGGCCGGAAAAATTACAAGTATGCGTTCATACTCTTTTTGTTTTATTCATCCCTTCTAGGGTTTTTGTCACGGGTCAGGATTCTTTTTATTGTGGGTCCTTATGCGTTTCTTCTTGCAGGGTATGCAGTTACAAAGATAATACATGCGGTTAAATATTCAAAAATAATGCAGGAAGCAAAAGACCTAAGTGCGAAAGTGAATATCTATTCTGTTGGTGCGGGTCTTTTTGTGATTTTGCTTATTGTGTCTAATTTTTCGGCAGGTTATGTAATCTCGACAAATTTGCGGCCTTCATTCGGGGGTGCGTGGGTTCCTGCAATGGACTTTTTGAAGACAAATACGACCGAAGATGCTGTCATACTTTCATGGTGGGATTTCGGTTATTGGTTTCAGACGATGGGTGAGAGGGCAACACTTCTTGACGGCGGGAATTACTATGGTTCATTAGATGAGTATGCTGCAAGATATTTTACAGGATATTATAATGAGACTGAGCAGGAAGATTATCTTTTAACCTGGAGACCCACACACATTCTTGTGGATTCTACAATGATTGGCAAATATGCGGCAATGTCAAAGATTGCAAATGAAGGAAAGAAAGTTGAATCTTACATGGAGTTGAGAAAAACAGGCACACATCCTCAAGGTAATGCCTCTGTTATTGTGTATTCTGCGTATTCTTACCAGATTTGGATTCCTGTGACCCAAGAAGGCACTCTTGGAGGAAATATTGTTCTTTCAGCCGGATCCAATCAGGCGTATATCAAATATTTGTGCACCGAAAACGGGCTTGTTGACTTAATGCCGCCGGATGACAAGCCGGCAACGGACTCCTGTGTCTTTATAACTCCAAATACTGTTCTTTTGGCATCAAAAGACATTGGTGAATCCCCTTTTACAAAGCTTTTTCTTCAGGATGGTGTTGGTCTTGATTATGTTACCGAGGTCTATAATAACGGGGCGATAAAGATATTTGAAATTGATTATGAACTTCTTGAGTCAAGAAATTAAGATTCTTTTAATAACTTTTAGGCATAGAATAATTTTATGTATGCTTTTATTTTATCTGCGATAATTACTTTTTTTGTTACACTTACAGTTATTCCTAAATTTATTGTTTTTCTTACAAATATCGGTGCTGTTGGTATTGATATCCAGAAAAAAGAAAAGACAAAGGTTGCTGAAATTGGTGGGCTTCCGGTACTTGTGGGATTTCTTCCCGGTATACTTTTTTATATTGCAGTTCACACCTTTTATTTTAAGACAACCGGATATATGCAAGTGTTGGCTGCAACATTGACTGTGACCTTAATTGTCCTTATAGGCATGCTTGATGACTTGACAGTTCTTTTAAAAACGAAAAGCAAAGGGCAATTTCAAAAGAAAATCGGTTTTCGCCAACGGCATAAATTTATAATGCCTTTGGCCGCTGCTGTGCCTTTGATGGTTGTTAATTCCGGGGTGTCTGTTATACAGCTGCCATTTTTTGGTAATATTGATGCCGGGCTTTTATATCCGTTGATACTTATACCTCTTGGAATTTTCGGTGCATCAAATGCCACAAACATGCTTGCAGGCTTAAACGGTCTTGAGGCGTCCTTGGGTGTTGTTGCGCTTTCGTCTTTAGGGCTTTATGCATACATTAACGGCTCTTTTTTTGCAGCAGCAATTGCTTTTATTTTTGTGTCTGCGCTTTTTGCATTTCTTATATACAATTGGTATCCTGCGCGAATTTTTCCAGGGGATTCCCTTAACTATACAATAGGGGCTGTGATTGCGTCTGTTGCAATCATAGGCAATGTTGAGCGGTTTGCGGTCTTTATTTTTGCGCTGTGGTTTTTGGAGTTTTTCTTAAAGGCGCGATCAAAATTCAAGGCAGAGTCTTTTGGAATCCTTCTTAAAAACGGGTGCATAAAGGCACCGTATGAAAAGATATATTCTGTCACGCACATTTTTATGAATGGGAAGCACACAGAGACACAGATTGTTTTGCGGATTGTTTTTGTTGAAGTCATTGTGTGTGTCGCAGCGTTTTTGTTTTTTGGTGTGTGAGTTGTAGTTGTTGAACATGTTGCTTTAAAACTAATCATTAATGTTTAACATTAACGGGCATCTATAGTAATAAGCTTTAAATGTGTACCTTGTTAATTATTGTTGGTAAAACATTTTGTGGGGCGTATGAAAGAAAATAAACTTGACAAGCGTATTATGATGGTCCTTACGGGCAATGCCTTTGGCCAGACAATAGAGGAGACTGCAAATGCGATTGGTGTTAGCAGGGCAACGGCTTCGAAATATCTTGCAGTTCTTGAAGCAAAGGGACAAATAATTTCAAGACCTGTGGGGAAGGCAAAGCTTTATTATTTGAGAACCAGCAAACTGGAGCAGTTTTTAAATAAATAGGTCTAATCCTAATGCAATAGCTTTGAAAAATTAGGTAATTTGATGTTTGGATGTGTTTTGTTTTGAATCAGAAAAAAATATTTGCATTTATGGGGATTTTGTTTTCTTTAGTTTTGGCCGCATCATCACTTGCTATTACAATTCAAGACACTTACAATGAGGGCGTTACTAAAGACAATATCTCTTTTTGGTCATATGATGAATCCGCATGTAATATGTTCGACTGTATTAATGGGGGTAATTATAGCACGAACCAAACTCCGTCTCTAAATGTAACCGATAATTTATCTTTAATTGAGCCCAGCGAAATAAAAAAATATAAAATTAAGTATTTAATTTCTGCGCCGAAAAAGTACGAAACTTTAATTGCGAGAGGAAAAAGAATTGTAATTTATTCCAATGAATCTATTCCTTATTACACTGCTACGGTTTTTGCAGATATCCTGAATTTAGGTTACAATCATAGACTTTACAGGAGTATCAATAACATCAGGGTTGATGTAACGGACAATCCGATCCATAAAGTCGTTTATCCCGATATCGATCCTGAAGGCAATTATAATAGGATTCCGTGGAATGTCCCGCGGCTTTTAAATGATATGTATGAAATTATAATTGAAATTTCAACTGCAGAGCATCTTGATGAAAATAAAGAATTTATTTCTGACATTTATAATGAAACATATCGGCTCGATGATATTTGGTCAGAAGCAATTCCTGAGGGACATTATGTTAGGATTGCTTTTGAAAAAAATCTTACTTCTGATAGAGATATTACAATATATCCTCGTGTAGTTTCAGGAAATCCGAGAATACAGGTTTATGAAATTAATGGCACAGAGCTTATTGCTGAATTTACTTCTCTTAATTCAAATGAATACAATAAGGTTTATTTGACAGGATTAGAAGAAACTCAAGATACATTTGATTTATTGATATTAAATGGAGTTATTGAATTTGAT
>JAGLIP010000079.1 GCA_023142905.1 Candidatus Aenigmatarchaeota archaeon
GGGTATTAACCCAATCAGGAATAAAGAAAGAAGCAGAAATTTGCCCTAAATGTGGTGTCCGTCAAAAAAATCCACCAATTAAGAATAAAAGAAATAGAATTGTTGCGGGATTACTAGCAATTCTTCTCGGAGGTATTGGAGCACATAAATTTTATTTAGGGCATATCGGCACAGGATTATTGTATTTCGTGTTTTGTTGGACCTTAATCCCCGCAATCATTGCATTTTTTGAAGGCATTTTTTTCTTTATGGCATCAGACCAAGCATTTAATGCAAAATATAGTTAAACACACCAACTATTGAACTTTTTCTATTCTTTTCAAACCAAATAATCTAAAAAAAGCACCTTACAAGCCCGCAGAATCAATTAAATAAAGATATAAGTCCGAATGGACAATATAATACATAAACAAAGATAATCAAAAACAGAGAGGGAATAAAATGACAAATAAAAACGAATACCTATGTGAACTACTAAATCACATGCGAAAAATTAAAAACTTATTAGAAACTAATGAATTACCCAATTACAAAACGCTACGAAATACTTATTCAAAGAAAAATAAAAATAAAACATTTTTTAAAAAATTAGAGAATATTGCAGATAATTTTTCTTTTACAATTCCCAGAAACCACATAATACTTCAAGAAAATAAAAATTTAGAAAAACTAATTGATGAATTAGGAACCAACTTATTAATAACATATACTTTAAGAGATGGAGAATATATCAAACACTTAAAGGACTGTTTAAAAAATATTAGTGAAATAGAAACAAACTTATACACCATACAAAAAGAATGCAGATATGAATAACATCCAAGTGCAACAAAACATAAAACTACATACAAAAATCCCTCAACCCTTTATCCGCTTAAGCCTAAATACATTCTCGCGCTCCATCTCTTCTAATCGAAGCCGAATAAACGCTGCCTGCTTTTCCATCTCAGGTATTGCCTTAAACTCCAGCGCATTAACACGCCTTTTGGTCTTTTCAATTTCTTCCAAAAGCCGCCGGATTGCAGTCTCGACTTCTGCTGCAAGGATTATTTTCTCAACAACATCTTCATACGCGCCTGCAGCCTCGTCAATATATATAGAGCTTTTAAGCGTGCCGTATCCCCGGTCAAACAAAGATTTTTTTACCTCATCAGAGCTTATCTTAGGGACAACAACACCCATGATGTTTTTTGTCTCAAGCTCAACCATTGGCTTGTCTTTAAGCGCTGCTGCCGCAGATTTAATCGCGATTTTGCCCTCTATTGCCTGCGCTGCATCAGATCGTTCCTTTGCATTCGCATAACTGTTATTAAGCTCAGCCCGAATGGTTTTTGCTTGTTTTAAGATCTCAAAAAAATCAAGAATAAGCCCGTCTCTTTTTTTCTTCAAAAGATTATGACCTGCTTTCGCTAATTTGATTTTAACTTTAAGTTTCATCAATTCCGATCTGGTTGGTTTTACATCAATTGCCATAATAGCATCTCTTAATTTTCTTTAAGATACTTATCTTTGAACTTCGCGCTTATCCTTCCAAGCTCATCTTTTGGAATATCTGATAAAAGTTTCCAGGAAATTGCAAGCGTGTCTTCAATTGATCTGTCTTCGCGTGATTTCTGCCGAACAAAAGAATCTTCAAATTTCTGTGCGAACTTAAGAAGCCTTTTGTCCTTCGAAGACAACGCTTCCTCACCGACAATTGCGACAAGACCCCGTAAATCACGGCCTTCAGCATAATTCGCGTAAAGCTGGTCTGAAACCTGTTTGTGGTCTTCCCTTGTCTTTCCTTCACCTATTCCTGCATTCATAAGCCTTGATAACGACGGCAAAACATCAACAGGCGGATAAATCCCTTTCCTGTGAAGCTCACGGGAAAGCACAATCTGTCCTTCAGTAATATAACCCGTCAAGTCAGGTATCGGATGTGTTATGTCATCCCCGACCATAGTCAGAATCGGTATCTGCGTAACAGAGCCTTTCTTTCCTTTAATCATTCCTGCCCGCTCATAGATTGTCGCAAGGTCTGTATACATGTAACCCGGATATCCTCTTCTGCCCGGAACTTCTTCTCTTGCAGCGCCTATTTCACGAAGCGACTCGCAATAGTTTGTAAGGTCTGTAAGTATTACAAGCACATGCATGTCTTTTTCATACGCAAGATATTCTGCCGCAGTCAATGCCATTTTCGGCGTAATTAATCTCTCTACTGCCGGGTCATCCGCAAGATTCAAAAACACAACAGCCCTCTCAAGCGCTCCTGTCTCTTCAAAATCATTTATGAATGCCTTTGCATCCTCGTTTGTAATTCCCATTGCAGCAAAAACAACAGCGAAATCCCCTTTCTGGCCGACCACTTTTGCCTGCCTTGCAATCTGCAATGCAATCTCATTATGCGGCAATCCGGACCCCGAAAATATCGGAAGTTTTTGCCCACGGACAAGAGTGTTCATCTCATCTATCGTGGATACTCCGGTCTGTATAAAATCAGCAGGCGATGTTCGAGCATACGGATTTATCGCAGCCCCTAAAATATCCATGTGCTTTTCTGGAACAATTTCCGGCCCGCCGTCAATAGGCTTTCCCGCACCGCTTAAAATCCTGCCCAAAATGTCTGATGATACAGGCAATTTTATAGTTTCTCCTAAAAACCTTACCGTCGAGTTCTTGTCAATACCGCTTGTGCCTTCAAATACTTGAACTACCACAAGGTCTTTTGATGTATCTAAAACCTGACCGTTTTTAACTTCTCCTGATGGAAGTGTAATTTTTACAACTTCCCCATAGCCCACATCATGTGTCTTTTCAACAAACACCAAAGGGCCTGCAATTCTTTTAATTGTCTTGTAATCTTTCATAATAATCACCATCACTCCAGACTGTCAAATTCCTTGTCCATTTCTTTTTCTATTTCGTTAAGAAGTGTTTCATAATCCTTCTCAAACTTGACATCTGCAATCTTGTTTTTTGCAGTAGTATTAATTATTGGGTTTACTGCAACACCCCGCTCAAGCGCTTCTTCTGCTTTGTCTGAAAAGTGAAGAATTGTCTTCATCAAGCGGTATGTTTTTTTCGGCTCACAGTATGTGTCCACCTCATGGAATGCATTTTGCTGAAGGAAGTATTCCCGTATCAAGCGTGCGACTTCAAGTATTGCCTGCTCTTTTTCAGGAAGCGCGTCAGAACCTACAAGCTGTACAATCTCCTGAAGCTTTTCTTCTTCCTGAAGTAATTTCATGAATTTCTCAACAATCTTTGGCCATTCAGAAGATACATTTTCCTCAAACCAGGGGTTCAAAGTTTTATTATAAAGGCTGTACGAATTAAGCCAATTGATGGATGGAAAATGTCTTCGCTGTGCAAGCTTTGCATCAAGCGCCCAAAACGCCTTTGTCACACGAAGTGTGTTCTGAGTTACCGGCTCTGAAAAATCCCCGCCCGGAGGTGATACAGCCCCTATTATTGTAACTGATCCTTCCTTGTCTGTTCCAAGCGGCGTTACTCTTCCTGCCCGTTCATAAAACTCTGCAAGTTTTGTAGATAAGTATGCAGGATAACCTTCTTCCCCGGGCATCTCTTCCAATCGTGAAGATATTTCACGCATGGCTTCTGCCCATCTTGAAGTTGAGTCAGCCATCAATGCAACCGAATAACCCATATCTCTAAAATATTCTGCAATTGTAATTCCTGTATATATTGATGCTTCTCTTGCTGCCACAGGCATGTTAGATGTGTTTGCAATTAAAACAGTCCGGTTCATAAGTGCTTTTCCTGTTTTAGGATCTATTAGATGCGGAAATTCACTCAAAACTTCAGTCATCTCATTACCTCTCTCGCCGCAACCAATGTAAACCACAATATCCGCATCAGCCCACTTTGCCAATGACTGTTGGGTCACAGTCTTTCCTGCACCGAAAGGACCGGGAATTGCCGCAACACCCCCCTTTGCAAGAGGAAATAATGAATCCAAAACTCTCTGTCCTGTAACTAAAGGTATTTCCGGCAAAAGCTTTGCTCTTGATTTTCGGGGAACACGAATTGGCCAATAGTGCGCAAGCTTAAGTTCCTCTCCGCCATCAACAATTCCGATATTCTCTGTTACCGTATATTCGCCGGCTTTTATGTCTTTTATTTTTCCTTCAACGCCATAAGGCACAAGGATGCTATGCTTTACCGTCTCTGTTTCCTGAACGAATCCTATTATGTCTCCGCCTGAAACAGCATCGCCTTTTTTTGCAGTTGGTGTAAATTTCCATTTCTTTTCAAGATCAAGTCCTAATGCGCTGACACCTCTCTTTATGAAATCGCCCATCTTATCCATAAGAACCGGAAGCGGCCTTTGAATGCCGTCATAAATTGATGTCAAAAGCCCGGGACCTAAAAACACACTTAACGGTGCGCCCGTAGTAATAACCGGCTCGCCCGGTGTAAGTCCTGTTGTATCTTCGTAAACCTGAATTATGCTCTTATCGCCGTCAATCTGTATCACTTCACCCATAAGGCCTTCTTTGCCTACATGGACCACATCATACATCTTTGCATCAATCCCTATTGCAACAACAACAGGTCCTGCAATTCTATATATTTTTCCTTTTTTCTCGGAAGTTTTTGTTTTTGTTTCCATCATAAATCACCCTGAATTAATCATAATTTATTTTTTTATTTGTTCCAGACATCAACGCCTATTGCTTTTTGTATTTGTTTTCTTAAGCCTTCATCCGGCATTTTGTCTTCTGTCACACTCACAGTAACAGGTGTTACTGAGTTGTCGAATTTTTCCTGAATTCGTAAAGGCAAAGACGAAACATCGTTTTTGTGCATGACAAGAATCCCTGTGGTTTTATCACCAAGTGCCTGTTCGGCCTTTTGTTTCAAATCCTCTTCAGTTACCGTAATTGTATCTTTTATTCCGGCAAGCTCAAAACCAAGCACAAAATCCTTTTTTCCTAAAACA
>JAGLIP010000008.1 GCA_023142905.1 Candidatus Aenigmatarchaeota archaeon
CTATTTTCATTATCGGCTCCCAATCAGGGTCAGTCATATCAGTTACAAGAACCTGGCCTTTCTTGAAATTCCCGATATCATGCACGGATTTTATTACATTGACAGCCCCGGCACCTATTTTTGCGCCAACGCTTCCACCCTCAATAAGTATTTTTGATTTTTTAGCTAAAACAAATTCCTCAAGAACATTCCTGTTTTTTGTTGATTGTACTGTTTCCGGCCTTGCCTGGACGATAAATAATTCTCCTGAAACTCCGTCTTTTGCCCATTCCATGTCCATCGGCTTGTGATGGCCAGCCTTTTGGGAATAGTGGTCTTCAATTATAACTGCCCATTTTGCCAAAGTCAATAATTCATCATCATTTAAAGCAAACCTGGTCTGCTCCTTTTTTGTAGTTGGTATGTTTTTTGTTGGTTTTGTCCCGTCGGTTGTATATACCATCTTAAGCTCTTTTGAGCCTATTGTTTTTGAAATTATTGGTCTTTTTCCCTGTGCGAGCGTTGGCTTAAACACATAATACTCATCAGGATTGACTGCACCCTGCACCACATTTTCACCAAGCCCGTATGCTGCTGTAATAAATGCGACATCCTTAAACCCGGATTCCGTATCAATTGAAAACATTACGCCTGCAGACCCTTTGTCCGACCGCACCATTTTTTGTACGCCAATTGAAAGAGCAATTGAAAAATGATCAAAACCCTTATCCACCCGATACGATATCGCCCTGTCGGTGAATAATGAAGCAATACATTTTTTTGATGCCTCAATTAGTTGGCTGGCTCCTCTTATGTTAAGGTAAGTGTCTTGCTGGCCTGCGAAACTTGCATCAGGCAAATCCTCTGCTGTAGCTGAACTTCTTACAGCAACATCCGTGTTTTCACCATACTGCTTACACATATGCCCATAGGCCTCAATTATTATGCGTTTAAGATCATCTGAAAGTTCGGCATTAAGAATGGCTGCCCGGACTTTCGCCCCGCGCTTCTGCAGGTTTGCTATATTTCTCGTATTTAAATCTGAAAGAATTTCTCGTATATTATCTTTTAATCCTGATTTTTCAATAAAGTCCCTATAAGCACGAGCAGTTACAGCAAATCCGTTGGGTATCTTCACACCTTTTGGCGTTAGATTCCTATACATTTCCCCTAAAGACGCGTTTTTGCCGCCAACAATAGGAACATCCTCAATGCCCAGTTGGTCAAACCATAAAATGAATTGTTCGTTTTTATCCAAGAATATCACCTTATGTAAAAATATGACTATCAGGAGTATATATAGCTTCGTTGTTGTTACCTACTAAATCCCTAAATATTTTAGGCATTATAACAACTTGAAAACGCACCACGCCAATGTTCTTTTTACAAAAATTATGATACATTACATCCAAAAAAAGCGTTCAATACCAAATAAGCGGATAGAATTTGTGATTGGTTGTATAACTATTGTTTTAATATATTCCAAAACATATCCCAACTGGATTTTTGTTTTTGCCGATATTTTTTCATTTTTATCTTGTTTAAAATCAAAAAAATCAAAACTTTGATTATTTTCACTGTTTCGATTACCTGTTTCATTAAATCCTATGATGTCTACATACTCATCGGTTTTGTTTTCGCCATTATATTCAAATGTCTTATTTTTTTCAGTCATATTTTGTGTTTCATTTTGCAATTCTGGTTTTTTTTTAATTTTTTCTCTTTTTGCTGTATTTCTTTTTCAGGCTTGCATTCTTTAGCCCATGCATCCTGATCAATCCATGCATCAAGAGTGCCTTGTGTGCAGCCTGTTTTATATTCGCCTTTATTGTTTCCTGGCTTGCAGTCAAGGATTTGCTTACAACTGCAGCCATAAAGAGCAGTTAAGTACATATTCTCGCTGTCGTAATGGTTTTTGTTCTTGTTTTCTGCAAACCACGGGATTGTACCTTCACAAAGGTCGAATTCATTAGGAACGCCATCATTGTCTTCATCCGGAAGGGCACAGACATTGTTTTCATCTATAAACCCATCGCAGTCATTATCCAAACCATCGCAGATTTCGTCTTCAGGTGTAACTGTTGGAATTATTATGCTCCAAATGCCGATAATACATGTTTTGGTTCCAAGAGAACATATTCCAATATCACTTGTCCCGTAAATTTCTATCAGGTTTTCGTCTATAAAACCATCGCAGTCGTTGTCCGTATTATCGCATGTTTCTGATAGTGGCATAATTTCATTGTTGTCTATCCACATACCATGTTCACAGGTCTGCGTATTATTTTCGCATGCGCCTAAATTGCCTGCGTTTTGATAAAGATTTTCATCAATTTCATTGTCGCAGTCATTATCAAGAGTATCGCATATTTCTATCCCGGGAGCTGATGAAGAACATGTATTTTGCAGGTTTCCCTCAACACAAATGAATTGTCCTGTATTTTCGCATTCACCCACACCGCATGTTGTCGATATTGGTATGTATTTTTCGTCTATTTCTCCATCGCAGTTGTTATCAACGCCATCGCATAAAGAATCAGTCGCATTTGGATTTATGGTATCGTTATCATCATTGCAGTCCCCGCCGCATGTTGTGAACCCATCGCTGTCGTTGTCAAAACCTTCATCGACTTCGCCATCAAGGTCATTATCGATTCCATCACATTTTTCATATTCAACAACCGTAAATGTATCGATTGGAATATATTCCCTGTTTCCTATTCCGCCTATGCTGGATTCAAACCAAATATAAATTGTGTATACTCCGAGCCCGTGATCAGTATTATTAATTAACGGTATGATTTTGTTGAATCCTCTTGTTGAATTTATGGGTATCCAACCTTGCCAAACAACATCTTCAGTATTTATATCCGTAATTTTATCGTTATAATCATTGTGTTCTGTTCTGTTCTCTGCATCAGCAATGCCTACGCGTATGTCTACATATGGTAGGAAATAATTTCCCGTAATTGTAACTGTTTCTCCAAGATAATAAATTGCATTATTTGATGGTGCCGATGTGTCGTTTATATCATATAAAACAGAATCGTAGTCCATAAGTTCGCAATCATTCCATAAGCCATCATAAGGAATATTTACAGCTCCTGAAAAAATATAATAATTATTATCATTGCAATCCATTGGCGTTTCTTGTCCATCCCCGTCTGTATCAACTCCCTTCGGATTACTTTCATTTCCATCTTCATCAATTGCGTACGCATACGGTATGACAAATAAACTAGATAAAATCACCAACAAAACAATCATTTTTCTACAATCCAAATCACTAATCAAAGATACCACCCATAAAAATAAATTTTAATATATTTTTGTATTTTATAGTTTATAAATTAAAAGGAACATTAAAAGGGTTGCTGACTGTAATTATGCTTATTCTGTTTAATATTAAGAATTAAGAAGAATACTGGTTTTTCTTACGGATTCTATTAATGGCTTACGGGGGTTAATATTTCGTTGTATTTGTCTTTATTTAATGTTATTTTTTGTCTAGTTAATATTACCTAGTTAATATTATATAGGGTGTAAGTCAAAAATACTACTATGTATCGAGATATCACTATGAACCGCCAAGTAAATTTTTTTCTTGTTGTATTTGTTTTTATATTCTTAATGGCTGCAGAAAATGGATATGCTGCATGTGTTCCATGGACGGAAACAATTACGATTAGCTCTGTTGGAACAACAACTATGTGCTATAATGTTACGACAATTGAAGATAGTGGTCTTGACGGAATTATTAGACTGGATGCGAATAATATAATTTTAGACTGCAATGGTTCTATAATTTACGGAAACTACTTAAGTTCAAGTATCGGAATACAAAAAACTTTTGGCAATGGCAATAATGTTATTTTAAAAAACTGTACTTTTTATGGTTACACATACGGCATTTATATGTCTAGTGTGGATAACATTATAATTCAGGATAGTAATTTTAGCAGCAACACACACAACATATATTTTTCCGGAGTAAATAACAGTGAAATTTTAGACACCACAATTAATGGCGCATCAGATTGTGGGGCGTATTTACTAAATTCTAAAAACATAACTTTTAAGAACAACACAATTGCGCAAAACACACAAAGCGGCATATATCTTTCAGGCACAACGGACAGTTGGATTGACGGGAATGATATTGTTGATAACGGGGATGGGACAAATTCTCAAATATTTTTGACTTCTTTGAGTTTAAATAATAATATTACCGACAATTTTTTTTCCGGGAGTAATGGCGTAGCTAATTGGGCAATAAATATCAATTCCGGTTCTTTTAATTTAATTCGCAATAACGAGATATTATTTACGGGTAATGGCGGGTTAGATAATGGGGGTATCAAAAGTAATTATGAATCAAATACAATAAAAAATAATACCATACAAAATGCAAAGGGTGTGGGTATAAAAATAGAAAATGCGGCATCAAACATAATTGACGAAAATACAATTACGGATTCTATAACTTATGGTATCTATGTGGATAATACGCTGGTACTCCCAAGCAATATGACTAATAATTTCATTAAAGGTGCGGGTACTGCGGGAATATACTTAATTGATACATCCGATTCTACAAAGATATACAACAATACGATTACAAATACCAGCTTAAAAACATTAGGTTATGGTATCTCTATTTCCGGAGATGCACGATATAATAACATAAGTTATAATGACATATCGTATGCAACAAATAACGGACTTTATTTTTCCAATTTTCCAAGAAATAATCAAATATATTATAATTTTTTAAGAAACAGCATACAAGATGATTTTAAAATTGAAACCATCGCTTCTGCAACGGATAATAACATTTCTTTAAACGCGCTTACGAAAAATTTTACATATCCTACGGGTTCCGGAAACAACATTTTAGATAACATCCTCGCCAATCTTATTGTTGATAATGACACGAATCCTATCCGGGATTATTCTAATATTACCGATGCTGTTGGTGCGGCTGTGGCAGGCAGTAAGATTTTTGTCTATGATGGATATTACAAAGAATCCATCAATCTTACTAACGATAACATGACGCTTGTGGGTGAGACTAAAGAGAACACATCTGTCAACTGCTCAAACGGAAATTACGCTTTCAAAATCGAATCAAACAATAACATAACAATAGACAATTTTACGATTGAATGTATTTATCCCGGTCGGGGGATTTGGATTGAAAACACTAATTTCACCAATGTTTTTAATTCGATAATAAGAAATAATGGATACGGTATTTTTCTATTGAGTGCATATTATAATACACTAAAAGACATTCTTTTTAAAAATAATTATCAAGGTCTTGCACTTTTTTCAACAGAAGATAATAATATAACAAAAAATAACTTTTCTACATCTATAATGCACGATATAAATATCGGTTCTGATGCATTAAGCAACAATATATGGAAAAACAAGTTTACAAGCACTACTAATATATATGACGGGGGAGATAATTCTTATTGTATAAACGGCTGGGACAATTGGTATACGGACTCTTTATCTACAAATCCGGAATGCTTTGCGGATTTCACCGCAGAGTGGAATGACTTAATAATATATGTAAACGACACAGTTAGATTGATTGTAAACCTTACCGGAGAAACAGAGATTGCGCAATTGAATGCAACCATATACTGGAATGGGACAGCTGCGAATTATTCTTTAGAGTCTTACAGCGGGAACAACATAACAGGTCAATGGTCGTATGTTTTTAATGACACGGAATTTTTGGGGTCCTACCTATTGGTTGAACTTCATAGAAAAGATGCAGATGCAGATGTTGGGAGCCATGACTTAATTACTGTATTTGATACGAAAATACTTGAAATGAACACTTCGCTAGATAAGACAAACGAAAACATCAATCAACCCATAAATATTTTTGTAAATGTCTCAAATAATGCATCCGCAATTGAAAATGTTACCACATACATCCTAAAGCCCGATGGGTATCTGGAAGTAAAAGAGCTCGCGCTTCAAAAAATAATTTCAGGAATCTATTATTATTCGCTTAAATATGAAAACACAAGCCGTTCAGGAGAATATGATATAAACATAACCGCATATGCAAAAAACACAGTGACAGAAAATCAGTCATTTACAATAAATTACGGCTGGCCATACATACAGCTTATTGAGGGAAATACAAAATATGAAAACAATACGAATTACACAAGAAGATATGGGATTTACGCAATTGGCGGCGATCTTAGAAATGTTACCGCCAGCTTATTTATTAACAGCAGCGTACTTGAATTCAATAGCGATATTAACGAAAAAAACAAATCAAATATATATCTAGAATCAACGGATGGCTGGGAAGTTGAATGGAATATAACAACAATCAATACAGGCACAAGTTATGTAAACCTTACAATTGCAAACAGCACAATTTTATCCCCCAACGGATACTATAATGAAAGAAATACAACAGTTAACATAAGCGTGGGTGGGTCAGATACAGAAGACCCAGCAATCAAAAATTTATGGGTAGAAAACGATTATACAACATACAATCTAAACGAGACCGTAATAATATATGCAAATATTAGCGATAATTTTGGTGTGAAGAGCGCGTTTTTAAATATAACGCATCCAACAGGTTTTAGCGAAAACATCGCAGGCGAGAGAGTAGAAACATACGAAGATGATGTTGTAAAATTCAGATTCAACGCGGAAAACATAACAACGATTACAACCACAACACCCTATATTTTTTATACCAATGCAAGTGACTATTCTGAAAACACCAATATATCAACGACAGAAAACTTTAACACAACAGACCAGTATTCTGTCGGTATCACCATATACGACATATACAACCGCGGTGAGTGGGTGAATGTAACGCTTGATGTCTTAAATGTCAACAGCTTGTCTGTAAGCGGATTTTCGGAGACTATAAGTTTAAATGATACTGAAGGCAACAAAAGCATACTTCAAGACGGCACTTACTTTATAACCGCAACAAATAAGACCGGACTATACAGTATTTATGCCAATGTGTCTAAATACAAAAACGCAGGCAATGCAACAAAAGAATTTAACATTACAGACAAGTTGATTGCATCGGTTTTTGCGCCGCCTTTAACATATAATCCTACAAGGGAAGACCCGCTTACAATAACATTCAGGATATCAACTGCGCGAGGCGAAGCATACTTATATGATGCAAATTTCACAGCATCCTGTTACCTTACAAGGGGCGGTTTCTGGGGTAGTAACAACAACACTGAAGGGACATACATCGGCTCAAACATTACATGGAGTCAATATGATGAATATTGCTTTGCCGCCCCCACTGCAGGAACGCAGTTTAACATCACATTTAATATTTCTGATGACCCATATAACAACACAGGAATCGACACACACTTCCGGACAACAAAAAGTGAAAGCACAACGCCTTCGGGAGGGGATGATACAATCACAACAAGCCCTTATATTGGTGGGGATATCCTGATGCCGACAACAACTGAAAAAGAAAACATAACGGATTTTGATTTTTCAATAAAACCGGAAAAACTCATGATAATTCAGGGCACGCAGGAACGGACATTTTTGGTTCTAAACAATATCGGGGATATGAAACTAGAGCTCAACATCACAATAAAAAAAGAATGCTGTGAAATAAACACAAACAGTTCAATAACTGTAGAACCAAAAAACAAAGTAAGTGTTCCTTTAGATATATACGCAAACCTTACAATAGAACCCAATGAATACCACACAACAATTACCGCAGAAAAAGGCGCTCTTGAAAAAACAGAAACATTAATTGTTGTTATTGAAGAAAATCCATCTCTTGGTTCTCTTAGAAACCTAAAAGAACAATCAAATTCGCTGAAACAAACTATCGCTCAATATAAAACCGCAGGCGTTAATACTGAAAATCTTGAAAAAATGTACGAAACACTTACAACCATTCTCCTTAAGGCACAAACCGCAATAAATAACGACGACCTTGAAGCATTAAATGCAGAGATAGCTAAAGCAAAAGTAGAAAAGGCAAAACTTGAAGCAGAAATACTGGGTCTAAAGACAATCCTGTGGCTTAATGAATACAAAGAAGAGCTTATTGTCGGAATAGTTTCATCATTGATTATTTTCTTATTTACGACAAAATTTTTGATTCCATATCTTTGGATGAAAAAAGAGCTTATGCATTTAAGAAAGAAAGAAAGAAAATTAGCTGAAGTAAGGAAGGCAACAGAAATTCAGTACTTCAAAAGGCAGATTGACGAAGCCACATTTAATAAAATAATGGCTGACAAACAAAGCGCAATAAATGATGCTAAAATTGAAATAAGGGGTTTAGAAACATCCATATCGCTTCTAAAAAGAGGAAAATTCAGCAAAATTGAAGGGATTGAAAAATACAAAGTCTCCGGCAAATTAAAACAAAACATGAACGGATTTACCGTAATGATTAAAAAACCATTTGCAAAAAAAGAAAATACAATTCATGAAAAAAAAATAGAAGAATTCTCATTTACTCCAAAAAAAAGCAACATACTAAAGGATACCTCAAGAAGCTCTAAAGGTTCTATTGCAAAAATCTTAAGAAAATACCACAACTGGAAAATTAAAAAACAAGAAAGAAAACTTGTTCATGAAATAGATTCACTTGAAACCGAAGAAACAAAGCTTGAAAACGAAGAATCAAAAATAAAAAGAGCGATTAATGAGCTTAAAAAAGAAAAAGAAGAACTTGAAAACTCCGAAAAATAAATATTGGTCTATACGCCCAAGCTTGTTGTATTGGTCTATTCCTTTCCGGGTTTAATACTCCGGAGTTCTGCTCTGCGGGTAAGTCCGGCACTCTAAAAGAGTTTTATCCTGTTTGGGTTAATACCCCGCAGCTTGCTGCGATTGGGTATGTCATTGTGGCGATAAAAATGGTTTTGTTTCTGCTAACATTTCTGTATTTTTGCTTGTACTTATGTGTTCTTCAAGTATTTTGAGTGTTTCTTTTATGCGGCTGGCTATTTTTTCGTCATGATGCGGTGGAAGCGTTGTTCTCGAATAGACACTTATTATTTTTGAAAGATATATGTCTGCTTCTTTGTATTTTTTGCGCTTTAAAAGATGCATTACGATCTCAAGTTCTTTTTCAAGAACTTTGAAATATATCGGGTCTCTTTTTTGCATTTTTCTATTAATTAGCCAGCTTAAAAAAACCACAATAAACATACTGACGAATAATATTTGAAGCAAACTAACTTCATTAACTGGTTCATTAATTACGATTACCTCTTTTGGGGCATCAACAGAAACATTGAACCATACTCTCTTTTGCAAAATATTATCTTCATAATCAAAGCATCTGACCTCAAGAATATGTTCGCCGTTTTTTAAATCCGTTATTGTTTTAGTTTCGGCATAACTTATCCACCCTTTAGAGTCTAGTCTATAGACACAAACAGGGTTAAAATAATTTGAGCTTATGTTTATAGTAACATTTGTTACCATAATCAAGCTACCGTTTATAATGGATGTGATATTAAATTCAAGTTCTTTCAATTTTGTAAAATATATGTATGGTTTTGAAAAATCATATAGGTTATAATTACTGTCAATTTCATAGAATATATATAGTTCCTTATTTTCCACAACAAACCTTAATATGGGGTCTTCTTCAACCACATAGTGTTCGTACAGGTAAACATTGATGTCATCACTTGTGTTTGCCACTTCTTTTGGAATTACATCATATACAATAATCGTATGGTTTGATGTTGCCGTTAAATCAAGAACAATGTCTTTGGTTGTATTCCTTGAAACATTCACCCACGCGTCTGGCTCTTCTGTCTTTTTGACATCCATTTCTAAATTATTCTCAAATAAAAATTCTTCAAGGTCTTCACATATCCGTGGATATTTTTCGCAAATTTCCTTAATATTGACAAGACCATAAGTATAGTTTTCTTCGGTCTCTTCCACTGCAAAACTGCTGCTGCTTGATGTTTTTTCTGGATCTATTAGGGGTACATCTTCGATAGTTGTAATGGACAGCGTGTCTGAAAAAAACCCGCCATAGGGTGTTGAAATATTAAATGCAATATTGTTTGTGCCTTCAATTGAACTTTCTATGGTGAAGTTAAGAAGTATTGTTTCATTGGGTGCAATCGACGGTATTGTAATCATCGTATTATTCATCTCTTCGGTAAAATTGATGAGCGGGATTGTAGTAACATTCGTTACCAAAAATCCTAAATCCAGTGCCAATTCAAAAGATATGTTGAACAAAGTATAATTTAGAGTATTATTTATTTCAAATAACAGGTAAAATTCTCCGTCTTTTTTTACTTCATTTTCTGAAAGGTATGTTGTTGTGTTTTGGAATAAATTGTCTGAAGTGATGGATGTTATGCTTGTGCTTGTCTCGCCATGAGCCCCTTTAGATGCATCTACATAAACGGTTATTGTGTTTGGACCAATACCTACAGGAAGTATTGTTATGTTTATCGTTGTGTTTTCATAAGGATTGAGACATGTAATATTTAGTGTTTGATTCTCCGTTATAAGCCCTGCGGTTAAATCAATTATAATATCCAAATATGTAAGCTCGTAGGTGTTATTATTTTCAATATATATTGTGGTATTAAAAGCATTGAAAATAGATGTTGTGTTTTTTGAAGTAATATTTACTATAATATTTCCCGTCTCTGTTGGATATGCTTGGTATGCTTTCCAATAAGCAACAATCATGGCTCCTTGGGAAAGGTCATTTTCGCATGAGTAATTATACCCAAAAGCATTGCACTTACTTGTTTCTACCTTACTTGTTTTGTTGAATGCGATGTCCAAATATTCTAATACGGGGTTTTGTTCATAAGCCTCCCAATAGGCAATAATGTTTGTTGCAAGATCATATGATGTGCAGCTTGTATTTACACAGTCGTTCATTGAGGAATTTGTAAGATTAATGGCCTTTTGTCGGTATGTATCATTTCCGGTCATTTCATATGCTTTCCAGAAGCCCCGTAAAAGCATTATAGACCCGTTTTTTGAAAGACCCTCATTTGTAAGGTTTTTTGCAATATTTTGGTATGTTGCATTGCCGGTTGCTTCATACGCATCCCAATATGCAAGAATCATCTGGCCCTGATCTGAATTGGTGAGGTCATTCGGGTCATCGCAATTGTAATCGCCAGCCCAGACATCACAACTGTCTGCAGTTCCTTCAGTGTATCCTTTTGCAAGATACTTAGAAAACCAATTCCCTATATTTTTGAAAGAAAACCACACAGAACTAATCATTGATGATTGCCTGTCAGGACCAGTAATATTTTTCTTGAAAGGCATTGAATCATGTGTGTTGCAGTTGAAATCTTCGAGATCGTTTTCGGTGTAGTTATGGTCGCAGGTTGCGTAATAATCATACATGCCATCTGCGGGTTTAAGTATGTCAATTTCACTTATGGTGAGATTAGAAGCAATTGATTTGTACACATTGTTTTTTTCCATCAAGTAGCCTAAGGTATATCCTGTTATCATCCATGCTTGCTGTCTTTCATCATCGCATGTATATTGATTAGACCATACATCACAATTAGGTGAAACAGATGTTGTTTCTGTAAAAAATTTTGCTTTGTTTTTGAAATTATTATTTCCTATAGATAATGCAATTTTGAATGTTCCATTACCGCCGGGAAACCTGTATCCTTCGCTGCTGTTAAAAAAATATTCGTAAACTCCCTGCTTATTGATATCTTCTTGAGGGATAAATATACTGCCGCCATAACTTATGTTATATTCTTTCCATATTTTCGGATTTGACATGTTCATGAGCCGAAAATACATTTTCGGATTTTCAATATGCCCCCTTAGGTAAATAGTCATATTTAGGTCATTATTTAAGTTAGGTATGCTGTTCACTTCAGGCATATAAAAACCACCCCTATCGGGTATTGTCTCATACGCACCCCAAAATGCAGCTGCGACAAGGCCCTGCTCTTCAGGGCTTGTGCATGAATAATCTCCGGTGTTTGGATTGCAGTCAATAGAATTGTTTTTGTTTGCAAGTGCAATTGTTGCTCTTAAATATTTGTATTCTCCTGTAAGGCGATACACCTCTTTTGAAAGCAATAGATTTGTGTTTTGCTTGTTTGAATCACACACATCAGAGATACAATATTCATAAAGCTCATTAGTTTGCTCAATGGCTTGTTGGGTATAATTCCCTGTTAGCTCATAGGCTTTCAAAAGACCCATCGCAAGAAACATAGATGTGTTATCCTGTAGAGAACGGGTTGATCCTTCGTCTGAAAAAGATAATGCTTTTGATAAATAAGTGCTGTTTCCGGTTAACTCCCAAGCTTCTAAATATGCGAGAATCATAAGGCCGACATCATCCGGCGTTCGGCACGAATAATTATCCGCCCATGCATCGCAATCATCTGCAGAGCCTAAGGTATATGATTTAGCAATTTGTTTTATTGCAGTATTTTTGGTATTTCTATAATTCTGCCACATAGAATATATCATCAATGCCTGCCTTTCAGAGCCATCAATAATTGGATCGCTGCCTGTAATTGACCATCCTGTCTGGTTTGTTGATTCGCAGTTGTAGTCTCCTTTTGTATGGTCGCATGTTGAGATGGATGGCCTGGTTGTATGCGTTATGTTTTCAATGCTTACATCCAGCAGTTTTTGCGCGTATGTGTTGTTTTGCGTTGCCGTATCTGCGGTTTTAAAGCCAATCATCATCCATGCATGATTATCTTCCGAAGCGCAGGTCTGTGTGCCTGACCAGGGAGGCGGATTTGTCCAGGGATTGCAAAGGCTTCCAGAATCAGTACGGGTGATATTTTCTGCAAGAAGACGATATTTTAGCACCCTTTTAGAAAGCGCAATTTTGATTGTTGCGTCCCCCAAAGGATATCTCTCATTTCCGGATGAAACAAAAAAATATTCATAGACTTCCTGGCCGCCTAAATCTTCTTTTGGAATAGTGAAATTCAATTTATCTGCGCCAGTGCTTAAGGCAGCCACATTCTTCCATTTGATGTCAAAAAGCGGTTTGTAATATAATGTCGGTGCATTGATTGTTGTTGAATTGCTAATTGTTATATTCATAGCACTTCCC
>JAGLIP010000080.1 GCA_023142905.1 Candidatus Aenigmatarchaeota archaeon
GTTCAATAGAAAATAGAATTCCATACATACAATCAGGAGCCATTGAAAAGATGCCTAACCCAAGTTTCGGTTTCGGAATTGACAAAAGATACAGGATATTTGTCGGGCTTGAATATGACAACATAAACTTTAATAACAAAGAAAAAGTAGGGAAAGGCCAGCATAATCTTGTTGTACACAATTGGGGTGTGGATGAAAATAACAAGCATTTGATTGGCGTTTGGGCGAAATAACAAATATCTGCGGGGTTTGAATATAACGGTACCGCAGTTTATAGAACCGGTAATCTACAATTGGGTTGTCATCAATTACAATTTCGAAAGGAATATGGTGCTGGCAGGAAAATACTATTCAATTGCTGAAACAATAGGATAATTCTTTTATACTATCAAGAACAAAACATAGCATTATGTCGAATATAAACTCATTTTTGATTTTTTCAATTATTGCGTATCTTGCATTTTTGATGCCGTTTGTGCATTCTTCACCAGAGACACATAATGTGACTGTTTCTCTTTTATATAGTGCCACAACACCCTATGCCGGTTCTGATTATGCCTTAGCGAATATGCCACAAAACACAATTGCAGGAATTATTATTCCTGACAGCGCTAACAGCATTTCATCAAGCTCAAACAAGGTATCTATAAATTATGGTGTGAATACAAAAGCGTATATTGTGTATACTAAAGGAATTGCTTCGGCTGTTGAAAAGCGGATGGATATTGTACGCAACGGAGTATTTGATAAGGCATACAACCCCAGTTTTGGCTTTCCAATTGCAGAAAAGAACACAATTGAAGTAGGGCTCTTTTATTTAGACATAAACATAGAACAAAACGAACTTTTAAGGCCTGGGATACACCAATTATTGATTAATAATAATGGAACTGCTGCGGGCAAAAGCATATTTATCCTGCGAACGGTATGAAACACACAATAACTTATATACGAAAACACAACAAAATAACTGTATGAAAAAAGGATATTTTTCAATTGATATGGTTGTAAGCCTTGTAATATTCTTATTAATCATAAGTATTTCGTTTTATTATTTAAGTTACCTATCAAGACCAGCAGAACCTATAACCTCCACCCTTAAAACGGCATCATTTGATTTTGCTGAACGGATAGAAGAAAATATCCGTTGGAGTGTCTATATGATGCCGATTTTTATCGAATCAGACCATGATTCAAAAATAGTAATTGAAAAAAAATTCTATCCCGAAAGCAATATTGATTTAAATTCAATCATTATTGAAGATGAGAACCTAAGCGAAATAAATTCTAGCTTTGAGGACAACACAATCATATTCACACCAACAATTAAAACAGGTAAGAATAATTATTATCTTGTATACACAAAAAATACAGCACTTGATGCACGCGAATATACAACTGATTTAAACGCAGCAGGCACATGGATAAATAATTCCCTTATGAACATATCTTTTGCAACCACCGGCATCTCACAAACAGAATTCAATGGCGTATCCATATTGCAGGGCATCGGAACAGATTTTACAACTTCAAGCGTGCCGAATCTGGATTTAAGCGCGGTTCGCGCAAAAAGGGCGTACGATAATGGAATAAATGTAAAAATATACAACAATAACTCAAAAATAATAGTGACATCTAACCACACATTCAGTCCGATAATATATGTAACAAAAGCATTCACGAATTATTATAATGGGAGCACTAATTCCATCGCATCGTCAGGACTCCAGTTTAACTCAATTATAGATTTTATTGATGTATATGGGGGTGGTGAAGGAATTGCCGTAATCGGAAATAGCCTAAATGTGTCGTTCTACAATAACACTTATAATGAAATACGGCTTTACAATGTGACTGAATTTGAGATGTATTTTCATGAAGGAACATACACAAACGCGCTTCTTGAAAAAGACATGTATCTAAATCCGCCGGATATAATTCTTTTGATGCCGGAAGAAGTGAGCGGTATATCTTTAGGTTCTCTTTTAGAGCTCGGCAATGTAGATTACAACACAATAAAAGATAGCTTTGCGAAAGGCCTGGACTTTAATATCACATTATACAATACATCTATTGGAATTGAAAGGCCAATTGATATTACCGTCATAACCATAAAATATCCGGTAATGATTGTTGACCGTTTCGCAAAGAGCAATAGGACTGAGTTGGATATTGCGGTGATGGTGGGCTAATGGAAACAAGAAAATGCGCAAAAAAAGGGAGTTTGCACATAATAGAGTCATTTATTGCGTTTATGATTGTCATGAGTTTCTTATTTTTCATAATGCCCGTAATAACGAATATTTCAAACACAACAGAAATTAAGATAAAATACCTCCATAGCGCACTTGACACTCTTGAAAAAAATGGAAATCTGCGCGAATACGCATTATGCGAAAATATTGTCGGGCTGAACGAAAGCATATATGAACTGGTTCCATTAACATATAATTTTACTGTCGGCATCTCGTCTGTAAATGCGTCAGATAAAAGCACATCAGGCAATTATTCTTTTAATTACGCCGCAGACACCGGAAAAATTGATTACGCATTTCTTGATATTGTGTTTTTAAGTGCAGAGGATCCTGAAATTTATGTCAACGGGAATAGTGCGTTTAACCAATCGGGCATCGTTTCAGGAAACAGGGAAACCATTGACATAACAAGCAGTACCATAACAGGAGAAAACATTGTGCAGTTTAATTTTACAGGAACCGCAACAGTTGATTACAGGCTTTTAGTATCTCAAACAGAAATTCTTGGAGATATTCCTGGCGGAAAAGACATAATTGTCGTAAATTATGTGTTGTCCGGCGCAAACAGTACCTTTAAGCCAACAGAAGTGAGGATGTATCTATGGGGGTAAAAAATCATAAAATTTTGGGTATGTTGAAGCATTTTCAATCTTTTTCCTTGCCAGGTCATAAATCACACACAATAAAAAAAGGGCAGATGTTTATTGTGGGGGCATTTGTTATTTGCATACTTCTTGCAACAGTAACTGTCGGAAAAAATTCTATAAACCTTTATTATCCGGAAGATACAACAAAAAATATGTTTTCAAATATATTATCTGAGAGCAAAAGCACGATTAATATAATTGCAAAGGAAAACCTGACATCTAAAAATATGGAAAACCGGCTTCTTGAATACATGACATTTATAAGCCGAGTGGGCGAAGAACACAAAATAAATCTTTCAGGATATTTCTTAGTGGCAATGCCCACAGGCAATAACTTGAATGTAACTCTTGTGAATTTTAACAAAAAACCAATGACCGACATTAAAATTTATGTGAATGCGAGCGAAAAAACAATAAGTTCGTTAACACATAACAATGCCACAACAATTACATTTACCGATGTTTCGGATTATCTGAAATTTAACTATACATACAGCGAATACAATGGTACTGCCGCAGAAACGCTGTCAGAAGAAATAAACACAACGAAACGGATTTTTTCATATATAAAATTAAGATTTTTGTCGGGGGAAGACATAAAACAAAGCGTGTCTTTTAACTAAAGTTTATATATGATCTAAGTCAAGTAGTTTTATCATGAAACATTTAGTAATTTATTTGGTTCGGTTTCATGCCCCGAAAGAATCGAAGATTCTTTGGGCTCAAGAAATGCAAAGCATTTCTTCGGGTTTCCAACCACAGGGTGTTTGTAAATGAGAAAAAGAAAGGCGATATCCCCTATACTGTCGGGAGTTCTTTTTATCGCAATTGTAAATGTTGCCGTGATAATAGTTACACAAACAGGGATGCCGGCAATAGAAAAGATGCAGGATGCAGCAGCAATAGAGCAGGCAAAAAATACATTGACAACACTTGATAAGGTTATTCGCGAAGTTGCAGCCGAGGGCAAAAGTTCAACCCGTGTTGTGCCAATACAATTAAAAAAAGGTGCCCTTTATGTTGACAATGAATCAGATAAAATATACTATCTAATCGAAACAGAGGCAGAAGTCATTTCTCCAAGAACAAAAGTGAATATAGGAAATCTTTATTTTGCGTCCAATGCAAATGTCGTTGTTGAAGACAATGGTACTCATTTCATAATGGAAAACGAGCACGAGAGAATAGCATTCCATAAGCTCGGAAACATCTCAAGCTTTGTCTCAATAAACGCCTCAACGGTTATGGATAGCATGTATCTGAAAGATACAGGCACATATCTTCCGGCAACTTTAAGCGTAATTGTGGACAACGACCCGCTGCAGGAAGCAGGAAACGGGTACACAATAGCTGAGACAACAGGCACAGGACTTATGCGAGGTAGGATAATAGCCCATGTGAACCAGTCAGTTTCTGATTACGATATATACTTTACACTTGAAGGCGGGGCAGACTTCATGCAGGTTGAAGTAAGAAATTATGTTTCTCATTCTTGAATTCTCCATATTTATTAACTTCTTTTTGTTAATTGTATTATATGGAATCTTTTGATGTAATAATAATTGGTGCGGGTCCTGCAGGTTTAAAATGTGCAGAAACGCTAGGAAATTCAAATAAAAAAGTTCTAGTTCTTGAACGAAATTCAAAGATTGGGTCAAAACCTTGTGGCGGATTAATGACTACCCAAGGCATAAATTATTTAAAACAAGATGTGGGTGCAGAAAAATTCAATCATGTTTTTATGAATGTTGCTGATAAAAAAAATAAAATTGATATTCGTAAAAACCCACTTTATACGATAAATAGAATCGATTTAGGTCAATTTCAAGTAACTAAGTTAAATAAATTTCAAAATATTGTAATTAGAAAAGATTCGCCAGTTAAAAAAATTGAAAAAAATTATGTTGTTGTTCACGATAAAAAAATAAAATTTGATTATTTAGTTGGTGCTGATGGGTCGTCATCAATGGTGCGAAGATATCTGAAAGTAAAAACAAATAAAGTCGGGGTGGCATTTTATTCCTGATTGGGTTAATAC
>JAGLIP010000081.1 GCA_023142905.1 Candidatus Aenigmatarchaeota archaeon
CCATAGAAATTATTATGTTCTTATTATCATTCTCAAGTGTGGAAAAAACAACATTTGCTTTTGTGATGCCTGCATCCTGCAAAACATCAAGTTTTGTCGCATCGTCATTTATTACCGTGACTCCTGTGTTTGTATATATTTCCTCGCACTTTTTTTCGTCAGCATCTATAACCACAACATCGTGTTTTTTTGAAAGCTTTTCAATAAGTTTTATGCTTACCGGATCTATCCCCACAATAATTATGTACATACTTGATTTTTGTTTTTTCTTGTTTATAATACTTAAGCTATGTCGTTTAAGCACTAAGGAAAAAACAACACACTTATTTTTTCGTAAGTTTCAACTTTAAAATAGCAAGCAAAGGGACTATCTCCAGACGACCCGCAAGCATGCTAAATATGTATGTAAGCTTTACTGCAATCGGAAGGGCGATAAGATCTGCTTGGCTTATAAACAGAATACCTGTGGTGCCCACAACAGAAATCATGTTCTTTATTGCGGTAAAAATCGATAGGTCTGTGCAGATTAGGGTCACAAAGCTCCCCAATAAAATAGTCAAAAGCCACAAAAACATTATTGTTGCTGCATTCAATATGTTTTTATTATCAACTATTTTTTTGTTTATTACAACCGAATCAAGAGCCCTTGTAGGCGCGTCCATTCTTTTTACTTCGCGAGACACAAGCTTTAGGAATGTGCCAAAACGCAAAACTTTAATACCTCCGGAAGTTGAGCCCACAGAGCCGCCAACAAGCAGAAGACACAAAAATAAAAGTATACTCACTTCCGGGAAAAACGACATTTCTGTTAAAGCAAAACCGGTTGTCGACAGAATAGATGCCGAATAAAAAAGCGCGAGCCTCAATGCATTGAAAAAACCAGTACCGTTTGCAGTCAAGTCAATCAACAATACAAACGAAGCTATGGCAAAAATACATGCATAAAGCCTTGCTTCAAAATCTTTTAGAAGCCTTAATATATTGCCCTCAAGAGCGCTGTAAATAAGAATGAAATTTATGCCTGAAACAAGCATAAAAACTGCAATTACTGCCTCAACAAAAATGCTGTTAAAATGCGCAATGCTGTCGGTGTAATTGGAAAACCCGCCGGTTGATATTGTTGTAAATGAATGTGTTATTGCATCAAAAACAGAGACATCCAGAAGAACAAGAATTGATGCCAAAAGGATTGTCAATATAATATACACTTTCCATAACGCTGTTGTCGCATTTACAATATTCGGATGGGTGCGTGTGTTTTCTGCCTTGTGAGATTCTGCTGAAAAAAGCCTGCTTGCAACAGTGCCGTTTTCTGAAATAAGCGCTATGAATAGTGTTAAAATGCCAAGCCCCCCAATCCATTGCATGAATGCCCTAAAAAAAAGCAGGCTTTTTGGAACAAGCTCTAGTGATGTTATAAGAGTTATACCACCTGTGGTGAATCCAGACATTGCCTCAAAATAAGCATCAATATAGGGCATCCCTAAAATGTATACAAAAGGAATTGCGCCAATTGCAACAGCAAAAATCCATGCGCTAAACGCAACAAACATGGACTCAACAAGGTTTGGCTGCCTTTTTACACCCAAATGCATGAAAACAAACCCAAGAATAATTGCGGCAAATGATGCGTAAATATAACTTTCAAGCCCGGCAAATGTTTCGCCGTAGATCCTGCCCACAATGAGCGGCACAATAAGCAGTGCAGAAAAGATTTTAAGGAAAAGACCAAGAAAATAAAGAACGGGCGTTTTCATTAGCACACACTACGATTTTATTTTAACTGTGTTTTTCAGGAGCATGTTGTTTGGAACAAGTACAGTTTCATCTTTTTTCCTTATTTTTGTATACAATGGCCCCATTGAAACCATTTTTCCGTGAATGTCTCCCACAGTAATATTCTGATCCTTAAGCAGCGTATTTGACCTTTGGAAGTATATTGAAATTATCATGTTTTTTGCAACATCTTTTATGCTTAATATTAAAAGAAGCACAAAACCGGCAAACAAAACACCGAATATTAGGTAGGTTATTTCAGTGCCGATACCTGTTGTTGCAAGAGCAAACAGCACAAATGCAAAAACAACCAGACATTTTGCAGCAGCCCCCATAACAGAATATATGGGCATTTCCGTACCTATGGGATCCATCCTTTCAGCTTCATTTACACGAAGCATTTTGATTGTCCCCTGCTTGACAGACTCGCCAATTATAAGACCCACAACAAAAAGCCCTGCGGCAATAAGTATCTTTGAGAGATACATAAGCGCGTAACTAATAAATACCATCACATCAAAAAAGCCAAGAGCATATGCGGCAGAAAAAGCAACAACAGCGTACAACAACCATCTTACAATGGAGGCAACAAGATCTGAAAAACCTCCGCCATACCCGATTGCACGAAAAAAGCGCCGGGCATCTATTTTTGCAAGATAGGTGTCTGTATTTGCAATCACCAAAAGCCTGCGCACAATATCTGAAAATATTCTTGAAACTATAATACCCACAATTAATATAACCACTGCGGTCGCAACATTGCTGTTTATAACCGCATCAAAAATATTTTTTGTGCTTATTTCCGCCCACAAACTGTCAAGTGTTTCTCCAAGAACTGCCAAAAAATCACCATTTGCTTTAAACTATATGCTTTGCGGTTTATATGTATTTTGTATTGGTTAGATATCAGATGAATTTCGGGGCGAAAACAATATAATGAATACTGCTAAATTTTATACATGGTACTGATTAAAAATATAGATGATATTCTTAGTTCATACAATAAAAAAGATTTTGATTATAAGAAAGTCATTAAAAGAAACAATATAAATGTACGGTTCGAAAAAGATGATGGCTCCTTCAAAAAAGAGCTCCCTAAGGATGACAATACACTTCTTATAATCACAGATCCCGGGTTTTCAGGAACATATCTTAAAAATCTCAATAAATATAAAAATGCATACATCTGGACTATTGAAGAAGAAAGTATTACCGAAGTTGAAAAAATAATAACCGCGTTCCCACAGCCTTCAAAAATAATGGGTTTTGGCGGCGGCAGGGCATTAGATGTTGCCAAAATGACCGCATTTAGATTGGAAAAACCGCTTATATCCGCCCCTACGGCTCCAAGCCATGACGGGCTTATTGCAAAGAACTGCGCCCTTAAAATGTTAGGTAAAAAAAAGTCATTTTCAACCGGATATCCTATGCAAATAATTGTCCCGGAACACCTTTGGGCTTCTTCGGGAGATTTAAAACGCGCAGGGGCTATTGATATTGCAAGCAATGTTGTATCGCTTCAGGATGTCTCTCTTTCAATGAAGCAAACAAATTTTTTGCCTGATTACGAGCATATGACCTACTCGCTTCTTGCAGTCAGAAAAATACTTGAAGAACAGACAATGAATTCCTTAGCAGAAGCGCTTATCATGTCCGGGCTTGCAATGGATAAACATTCTAATTATTGCTCGGGGTCAGAACATGAAGTTGAGAAGGCCATAAGCGCTTCCGGTTTAGGAAACAACGGACCCGGAACATATCTTCACGGACAGCTTGCAGGAACAGGAGCTCTTATTGCCGCAAAAATTTACGAAATGTATGCAGACCGTATTCCTGACGGCCTTTTCTTTGACAAAAAAATGCTTTACGGCGAAATAAGGCGGCTTTTTCACAAATACGATGTTTTACAATTGGCATTAAAGCCATTGATTGAAAAAAGGGATGTTATTGAAAAAATACTTAAAAATTTGAGCGCTGTAAGGCCTGAAAGATATACATTGTGGAATATTATCGATTCCAAAGAAGTTAACTGGAAACAGGTTTTGGATGAGATAATGGATGAAAATTAGTTTTTAACCCGTTTTTTTCCTGCTTTTTTTATCTCACTTATGATTGGTGCGAGCTTTGCACCGACATCCTTATTCTCTTCAACAAGAGTTCCTGTAACAATTATATCTGCGCCGGCCTCTACTTTATTTTTTGCGGATTTTTTATCCCTTATTCCACCGCCAACAACGATTATGTTTTTGGTTGCGCGCCTTACAGCCGCAACAGTCATGTCAGGAACAGGATCTTTTACACCTGAGCCGGCCTCAAGATATACAAGCCGCATGCCCAAATACTCTCCTGCAAGGGCATATGCTGCTGCAATTTCAGGCTTTTCGCGAGGGATTGGCTTTGCATCGCCTATAAATGATACAGTCCCTCCAGGATATATTACAAGATACGCCATAGGTATTGGCTCAACACCTGCTCTTCTTACAACCGCAGCACCTATTGCCTGTGCGCCGGTAATCCAATAAGGATTTTGGGAATTTAAAAGGCTCATGAAAAAAACAGCATCTGCAAGCTTTGTAACACCATCAACATTTCCGGGAAATACAATAACCGGGAGTTTTGTTGCTTGTTTTATTGTGCGCATCGTATCCAGTGCATCAGTATATCCTGCACCCATAGAACCTCCGACCATAAACGCGTCTGTTCCTGCGGCCTCTGCCTGTTTTACTATTTCATTTACACGCTTTTGCCCTTGGTCATTAGGATCAATAAGTGTAAAATGAAGCGCTCCGTCTTTTTTAAGCTTTTCTTGTATGTTTTCTTCAACATTACCAATCTTTAGCATAATGAGCCCTCCAGTAACTATTCTATTTTATACCTGATAAAAAGAAAAATATAAAAAATGATGCTTTTTAAAGCACCAGTAATTAAAAGATTTATTTTTTAAGAGCGCCAATTCTAAACATCTTTGTTTTACAAACAGGACACACGCCCCGTGCTGCCGGTCTTCCGTTTTTCATTGTTATATTCTCTGGATCTTTCATTTCTCTTTTTGCTTTA
>JAGLIP010000082.1 GCA_023142905.1 Candidatus Aenigmatarchaeota archaeon
GAAAAAGGCCCACTTACATATCTTTCTATGCCCTCTTGATCTATGAGAAGCCAGTTAGTGCCATTAGTTAAAAAAATAGGTATTTTTTCCTTTGTTTGAGATTCAATATCTTTAAGATAAGTTCTTGCTTGAGCTCGCCCTTTGTCCACCGAAACAGATGTTTTTTTAGCTTCAATTAAAGCAATAGGACTATTATCTTCAGCTAACAACAAATAATCAATAAATCGTCCAGAATTATCATTTTTGCCGAAAGAAAGCACATAATCTTTATTTTTAAAATTTGATTTAACAGAATTAACTTCCTCTTTAATATATTTTTTAATCCTTTTACTCCATCCGGCAGATTCTAACTGTTTGTCTATTAACTGCTCTCTAGTCTGTTTTTCATCCATGATAAGTAATATAAATAAACCAATATATTAAATGTTGGCTTTTTAAGGAAGCCACAAATATTCTTTTCAAAAAAAAACGACACCAACATATTCTTTTTAAGAAAAAGAAGCAAAAAACTGACATCTCTTTCTAGTCCTAACGGACATATATAATCGCTTCGAAACCGAACCTATCTTAATCGCAATAGTAATTATCCAAAGAATCTATTTTTTGCTCAATAGCAAGATCTCTTACAAGAAGACAGAACTTATCAAATTCAAAGCCCTATCAAAGCGGGATTTACCAGTAAAAGAATTCCAAGCAAAAGCATAATGCTTCCGCCAACGAATTTTATAAAGGCCATTGTTTTTTTATCCATGGGTTTTTCATTGAATGTATAACCCAATGCAAATATTACAACAGCCAAAGGCAGTACATAAAATAAATTATAAAGAGCAATATACGCATAATACATCAGACTGTTCTCAAGATAAATGCCTGACAAAAGGCTTGTATATATTATTGGAAATCCTGCGGTGCATGGCAATTCAACAAGTGATGCAAATATTGCAAGCATTACCGCCGAACCCATTAATGACTTCATAGGCGCATCTTTAATCATCTTTGAAATATCATTAATCTTTTTTTTGAGCGGGCTCACATGTCTGTCCTGTATCATAAGAGTTATGCCTTTTCGGTAAAAGAAATATTCTTTGCAGTTTATAGCGCCCGCCACAACTGCAAGAGTTCCAATTGCAATCCTTAAGCCATCTACAAAACCAATGTACTTAAAAATGTTTAGCCATGCCACCATAAAAAAATAATAAAACAAATAAACAACAGCCACAAAACTAAAGCCCACAACATATATCCGTTTTCTGGAATGCGATTCTGAAAGCATAAGGCTCATCAAAAGAGTCAATACAAAAAGATTGCATGGATTAAAGCCGTCAACAATAGAAATCAGGAATGTAAAAACAGGCAAAGGGAGCGAAAGCCCCATGTCTTTTAAATATGTGGGAGATACTGTTTTTGCCGCAAAATAAACAAAAACAAGTATTATAGCTGTAAGAGATGCCAGTATTATTTTTTTTGTTTTCTCATTCATAAAACGCGCCTATTCTAAAAAAAGTTCGCACAGCCTTAAATAATTTTCCTCTGTCTTGACGCCAACATAATAATCACATCCGAAGACAAATGTTGGCGTATATCTTATATCAAGCCCGTATGATTTTGTCAATTCTTTATCTTCTTCGATAGTTAAATCCAGTATTGCCGGCTCAATGCCGAGGCTTCTGCACGCTTCCTGAAAAACAGGCAGCGTAGTTGCGCAGTGGCTGCAATATTTTGATTCAAACATTATTACTTTATTTTCAAGTCCTCTGTTTTTGCATTCATCGGGTTGAAAAGAGCCGTCTTTTTTTATTGTGAATAATTCAACTTGCTCTTGTGTCTGATTGGAATCATCGTCTGTTGAAGAATTAATGTGTGGTGCTGAAACACAACCGGCTAAGAATAAAATAAGCACTATTGAACCCCATAAAATTTTATTTTTTTTAAGATGTACCAAATATATCACATATTAAATAAAGATATACTTACTTTTAAGATAAACATTAAAAAACTATAATTAAAAAACGATAAAGTTGGTGCCTTTTGGTTATTATAACTTTAGGATCAATTGGAGGTTTTCGAATGTTTTTGCAAAGCTGAAAAGTTTTAGTGAACTGAGATGATTTTCATTGCGGGTGTATAATTTATTCTGTGATGGTATGCCGTAATATTTCGTAGCATACATCTAAAAAATAATTACCTGCAATCCGCCCGTGTTACTTATTACTTATTAAAAACTTCTTAAGTAAGAGCGTGTATGAGATTATCTATGGGTAAACTATTAGTAGTGTTTTTTATTTTATGCGGTCTTTTTTTCATATACTGCAATACAACAGACAATGCACTCGAAATTAATGATGACAAAATCAATGTTGTTGTAAGCATTTTGCCGCTTGCTGATTTTGTTGAAAAGGTGGGCGTGGATAAAGTTAATGTAATTGTTATGATTCCGCCGCAGGCAAGCCCTGCAACTTATGAGCCAAAACCAAGCCAGCTTAAAAGCGTAAGCAACGCAGATATGTATGTTAAAGTTGGCTCCCCAATTCCCTTTGAGCAGGTGTGGATGGAAGATATAATCAAAATGAATAGGAATATGCATGTAACTGATTGTTCGAAAGGCATTGAAATTATTGAAAAGGACCCGCATATATGGCTTTCGCCAAGAAATGCAAAAATCATGGTTGAAAATATATACAACGGATTAATTGAAATTGACCCGCCCAATAAGAACTATTATTTAAACAACAAAGAAAAGTATATTCTTGAACTGGAATCAGTTGACAAAAACATTGAGCTTATTTTTTCTGATATCAGCAACCGAAAAATAATTGTATTTCATCCGGCCTGGAGATATTTTGCTTTAGATTATGAGCTTGAACAAATTCCGATAGAAATTGAAGGAAAGGAGCCAAGCAGCGCGGATATTTCTGGTTTGATTGATTTTGCAAAGGAAAAAAATATTTCCATTGTTTTTGCGCAGCCGCAATTTAATGCAAAAAGTGCTAAACTCATTGCAAATGAAATTGAAGGGAATGTTGTGTTTGTTGATTCGCTCGCAAAAGATTATACTAAAAATCTTATGAATGTTTCAAAAAGTTTTGCAAGAAAGTTATAAATTATATAGTCTCATAAAATTAATGCAGATGGTTAATAATGGTTAATAAAAAAATTGTTGTGCTTGAAGATGTTACGGTTAAATATGGAGATGCCATTGTTCTTAAAGATGCTAATCTTTCTGTTTACGAACATGATTTTCTTGGTATAATAGGGCCAAATGGCGGCGGAAAAACCACGATTCTAAAGTTAATGCTGGGGCTTATCAAGCCAACAAAAGGCAGTGCTCTGCTTTATGGCGAAACGCCTGAAAAGAATCGAAGTCTTATTGGTTATGTGCCTCAATACAGCCATTTTGATCGGGATTTTCCTGCAAGTGTATGGGATACTGTAATGATGGGACGATTAGCACCCAAAAAATGTTTTAAGAAGTTTGATGAAAATGATAAAAAAATTGTGTGCGATGCATTGAAAACTGTCGATATATTTAATTTGCGCGACCGGCAGATATCCTGCCTGTCCGGCGGACAGCTGCAACGGGTTTTGGTCGCAAGGGCGCTTGCATCTGAACCAAAAATTCTTCTTCTTGACGAACCCACCGCAAGCATTGACGGGCGCGTTGAAAGCAGTTTTTATGAACTTCTTGCAAAGCTGAAAAAAAATATGGCCATTATTCTTGTGTCCCATAATGTCGGTGCAATTTCTATTTATGTGGATAAAATCGCGTGTGTCAACCAGACAATTTATTACCACGATGATAAAGAAATAAGATCCGAAGATATTGCAAAAATATACAAATGTCCTGTTGAGCTTATTGCACATGGCGTAGCGCACAGGGTTCTTGAAGCACACGAACCTAAAGGCAAAAAGAGGAATAATATATGATTGAATTATTGCAATATGATTTTATGAAATATGCGCTGATTGCAGGCATTTTTGCAAGCATAGCGTGCGGAATAATAGGAACTTATATTGTATCAAAAAGAATAGTTTTTCTTAGCGGAGGAATTTCACATGCAGCTTTTGGCGGCATTGGGTTAGGTTATTTTCTTGGAATCAGCCCGCTTCTTGGAGCTGTGGGGTTCAGCATTGTTTTTGCGCTTTTGCTCGGTACTGCCAGTATGAAAATGAAACAAAGAGAAGATACAACTATTGGTGTTATGTGGTCTTTTGGAATGGCGCTTGGAATCCTGTTTATTTATTTAACGCCGGGTTATGCTCCTGATCTTATGAGTTATCTTTTCGGAAGCATATTGACGGTATCTGCATTTGAGATACTGTTAATATTGGGGCTTGATGCAATCATTATTACTGTTGTGGCTTTGCTCTATAAAGAATTTTTTGCTATATGTTTTGATGAGGAATTTGCAAAAGTACGGGGCGTTCCTGTTGAAAAAATATATCTTATCCTGCTTTGCCTTATTGCGCTTAGTGTTGTAATCCTTATAAGAATTGTAGGCGTGATACTTGTTATTGCAATGCTTTCTATTCCCGCAGCCATAAGCGGAAAATACACACATAATCTAAAGAATATAATGTTTCTTTCCTGTTTTTTAGGGGCTGTGTTTATGATACTCGGATTGGGATTATCATATGCATTTGACCTGCCATCGGGCGCAACAATAATTCTTGTATCTGTTTTGGGATTTTTGATTGGAAATATTGATACGAAATATTATCGGAAATTAAAGATTTAATTTTAACTTTGGCGTTAAGAGAAGTTTTTGGCGTAGCCA
>JAGLIP010000083.1 GCA_023142905.1 Candidatus Aenigmatarchaeota archaeon
TCCTCGTTTTCGAAGAACCAATCTATTGCTGTGCTGATTGATGTTTTTGCATTAAGATATTTTTTTCGGTATAATTTATGAACTTTGCAGTCCCAGTCAATGTTTTCTATTATGGTTCGAACAGCATTCCATTTTTTTATTTCTTCTTTGTTTTTGTCCTTTGGGATGTTCTGCGCCACATATAGGGTTTTTGGCTGAACTTGCTTTATTTTTTCGAAAACTCTTTGTGTGGTTTCCGGTCTTTTAAATGTTATAAAAAGGATGGGTGTTTTAAGCCCCGTTGCTTTTGGATTCTTGGAGGGTTTAGTCGGCATCATGTACTGCACCCTCGACGCAATTTTTACATACTTCGATTTCAAAATAGTTCCCGTTTTTGTGTATGTCTCTTAATTTTTTCATTTTTTCTGAGGTCCACATATCAACGATGTCATCATTTTTTATGTTGCCCATTCTTAGTTGTTCGCCATAGAATGTGCAGCAGGGCAGTATATATCCTGAATTATTCAGAACAAGTTGTTTGAATGGCATTGAGCATTGAAAACCTATTTTTCGCTTATTTTTCGTTGTTGTGCTTTTTATATCCTGGCTGCTTTCGGGGGGCTTTATCATTTCCTGTACGCCGATCATTTCTACTTTATTTTTCCAATAATTGACAAAAGATTCTAGTTCGTGTTCGTTAAGTTCGGTTCTAACGAAATTGACCCGAACAAGAGGTGTGATTGAGCCCAGTTCTTTTCTTTTTTGAAGAAGCAGTTCAACATTTTCAACAACTTTTTTTAGATCGCCCCCAGGCCTTATCAAATCATATGTTTCTGGTGTGTACGCATCTATTGATACTTGTATTCTTGTAAGTCCTGAATCAATAAGCTCTATTGCAAACTCATTGTTTAAAAGAAGGCCGTTTGTGCTAAAATAGATGTCAAGAACGCCTTTTTCTTTAGCATAAGAAATAAATTTTGTGATGTCTTTGCGTATTAAAGGTTCGTTGATGTAGTTGAGCTTTATGGCCTTAAGACCTCTTTTTACACCTAAATCGATTATTTTTTTAAAATCCTCGAATTTGAACCACTCTTCTTTGTTTCTATCTTTGCTTGATTCTGCAGAATTCGGGCACATAGGGCATTTAAGATTACAGGATGCATTCAATTCGAAGTCTATTTGAATCGGAAATTCACTTACAATCTCAAGGCGGCTTGCTTTTTCATATTGGTTTCGATATTCTTGCCATTTATCCCTGCCAACAACATCTGCAAGAATATCCATTGATTCCCTTCCGAGAATCCCTGTAAGTTCTGTTGGCTTTAAGTCAATAGATTCTTTGTTCATTTTAATTCTTCCATAGTTTCCATTTAGGATCTTTTTTCCATAAGTCTTCAAGTTGTGTTTTATCTCTTAGAGTATCCATGCATTTCCAGAACCCTTTGTGGTTGTAAGCATATATTTGACTGTCTTTTGCTAGATGTTCCAATGGTTCTTTTTCAAAGGTTATGTTGTTTCCATTAGGAATATAGTCGAATATTTTTTTATTGCAGACAAAGAACCCGCCGTTTACCCATTGTGTATTTTCTCCTCGAAATTTTTCCTTAAATTCGGTTATTATGTTGTTGTTTCCTATTTTTACTGTGCCGAATCTTACTTCCGGTTGTACTGCTGTCATTGTGATGCAACCTTTGTGGCTTTTGTGAAATTCCATAAGTGATTTTATGTTGATGTCTGAAACTGCATCCCCGTAAGTGAGCATGAATGTGTCATCTACGAAATCTTTGATTTTTTTGATTCTTGATCCGGTCATAGCCCCGTCGCCGGTGTCAACAAGTGTGATAGTCCATGGTTCTGCATTATTGTTGTGGATTTCGAGTTTGTTTTTCTTCAGGTCAATTGTGACATCGCTTTGGTGCAGAAAATAGTTTGCGAAATACTCTTTTATGTACTGTCCTTTGTATCCGAGGCAAATTACAAAATCGTTTATTCCGTAATGGGAATATATTTTCATAATGTGCCAGAGTATTGGCTTTCCACCAATTTCGACCATTGGCTTTGGCCTTATTCCTGTTTCTTCACTTAAGCGTGTTCCAAAACCGCCTGCAAGAATTACTGCTTTGAGTGTCATTTTAATAACTGGTCCTTAAATATTAATGTTAGTATTGTTTTACCGAAAAACGCGTAATTTTTTTTATTTAAAAGTTTGTATATTTCGGTATTTTGGATATTTTCTACTTTTGTGCCGTGCATTTCAACTAAAATATATTCTGGTCTAAATATATTAAAATCATTTGATTTGATGACCTGTAAATCAAAACCTTCAACATCTATATTCATAAAATTGATTTTTTTGTTTTTGGGAATCGTATCTAAAAGAATGTCCTTTAATGTTTTTGTGATAATTTTTTGTTTTTTTATTAGCTTGTAGCCATCTTTTATTCCTTTATCTACCATTTGAGGGTCTAATGTATTGACCGCGGGCTCGTCAAAGATGTAATATGTCATTTTTTTTCTTTCATCTGATATGGCCGATTCAATATTTTTATCTTTGGGTCTTAATTTATTGAATGATTTCATACTGTTTGGCATAGCGTCAATATTTATGCCGGACCAGCCTTTTTTATAAAAATAGTATGTGTTTGAAAATCGTTTCGGGTGGTGTGCACCCACATCAACATAGAAACCTGGTTTCGAGTATTCGAATATGCGGCGCAGTATCATGTCTTCTCCTTCTTGAGAATATGATTTTGTTGCGTAGCCATCAAACCAATTATCGCTATGTTTTTTTAATTTTCTTTTAATCTTTTCAGGGATTATTTTTTTAATTATTTTTTTCATAAGATATCCTTCGTTTGTTTAGGTTCTTTTATATTTAACTTTAGTTCAAAACATTTTTTATATATTTTCGCATTGTCATAAAAATTCTTTAAATTTTATGATTTTTCTTTAATTCGTATGATAGTCTTTTGATAATTCTTCCCAGGAACCAAGGAACCCAGTAGATTCTGTCGGTAATTCTGTAAATTATCTGTGGTTTTATGTGTGTTATGATGTTGTTTTTTTCAATTCCTGAGGGATAAATAAATGTTTTAAGTTTTTGATACTTTTGTTTAATACCTGATTCTAATATTCCGTAAGCGTAGATTGTTGCTGCGTGTTCCATGGCTTTTTTTTGAGGCATATATTTTTTGGGTATTTGGCCTATTTTTGCGCTTTCTTTAAGTATTTTCACAAGTTCCTTGTGAGATTTCGGCTCAATTGTTCCACCAAAACCCTGATATATTGCTTTGCCCATAAGTATTGTTGGTTTTCCTTTATGTACTGCTTCTATTCCGACCGTGCTTCCGAAAGTTAACACAATATCGCAACAATCTATTAATTCATAGGTATTTGTTTTTGATTCCGGAGATATGTATATTATGTTTTTTTTAGTGGAACCGAGGTCCTGCAATTCTTTAATTTGGCTGTTATTGAGTTTTTTAAGGTTGGGGTGCGCACGCACTATGAAAAGTATTTTTTCGTTATTTAGGTCTTCCGTTATTTGTGCGATGCCTGCATTTTGAGTTTCATAGAACGGGTTTTTGCTTTCATCAACAAGCTCGAATTCGCTTGTTATAAACATACCGATTTTCAAGCGTGAATCATTTAATTCCGTTATTAGGTCATTCGGTATAGTTCCTTTAATTTTTTTGCCGGTAAAAACAACTTGTTTATCTTTATTTCCGTGTTCTCTGTCGTTATACCAGTTAAAAGCAATTTCATGTTTTTTGTTCTCTGTGTGTTTTGAATGGTTGTATGCGGTAAAAATCTCTTTGGTTATGATTGACGGGTCATGAGAGTATGAGTTATTCGTAAGTATGTAGCGGTCATAGTTTGTGAAATGGGTCTCGAGGACATATGTGTTAATGCCCAAGGAAACGCTTACTCTTAATGCCGGCCTGTATGATGAGATTCTTCCGTTAAATAGTATGAACTTATCGGGTCTTTCTTTTTTTAGGCAGTTTAAAATTGAGAAATGCACAATGAGTGCGTTTTCAAGAAGTTTTATTGCATAATTGATGTTTTTTTTAAAATCCGGCTTTGTTTCTCTTAAGTTGCCTGCTAATTCACTGAAGGATGCGTCGCCTATGTCATCGCCATCAATTTTGATTGATTTTAAATCATCCCAGCAGCTGATTGGTTGTAATAGCATAGTTTCTATTATTTTGCGCTGTTTGTCTGAGAGATTATACATTCTTTTGAGTTTGACGCGTTTTTTGCCCAGCCATCGATGGCCTGCTTTAAGTCTGGATGTGCAGCTTAAGCATTTAAGCTTGTGGTGTTTGGGATTTTCGGGGCATGCTATAAGTCCACCCATACAAGATAAAAGTGTGACCTCATATCCTTTATCGGCATGTGTGTCTGCTATTTCGAGTTCTGTTTCCAGGCGCGGCCAGTAGGGAAATGTTGTATATATAATTAGTTTTGGTTTTTTTTTGCTTGACATCTTTTGTTTCCTCGATAGTTTTTATTAAAACACAAATAGTGAGATTTGACTCGGATTCTTTATATGTTCTTATCAATCAATTTTTCCATAATTAGTGTTATCTGTTTTGTTGAACTATTCACAAAACGGATTGGGATTCTTTTAGGAATTGAGCCGGATTCGAGCCATTTTTCTAAAAGCTTTTTTAAATTTTGAATGGTGTAAATGCTGGGGCAGAATCCCCGCGTTGTTC
>JAGLIP010000084.1 GCA_023142905.1 Candidatus Aenigmatarchaeota archaeon
CTGTGCAGGGTGTTGGTTTCAGGCCGTTTGTTTTTAGGGAAGCAAAAAAAAGAGGCCTTAAAGGCTATGTTAAAAACACAAGCACTGGTGTTGAAATTCTTGTGGATGACAGTTCATTTGAAGATATTTTTCATGACAAGACCATTTTGCCGCCATTATGTTACATAGAAAATATACTGGTTGAGAAAGTTGACGGATCAGCTTCATTTTTCAAGGATTTTGAGATATTGCCGTCAAAAAAAAGTTCTGGGGCAACACAAATATTGCCGGACATTTCTGTTTGCGATAACTGCCTTTTAGATATTAGTGATTCAAAAAACAGGCGCAAAAATTATTATTACACCACATGCACCAACTGCGGTCCCAGATTTTCTATTGTTGAAAGCACCCCCTATGACCGCAGTACAACTACCATGAAAGAATTTGTGATGTGTGATTCCTGCAGAAAAGAGTATCAAGAGCATAGTAACAGACGATACCATGCGCAGACTATTGCATGTCCTAATTGCGGACCAGAACTTATTTTTTTAGTTGAGGGCGAAAAAAAAGCAAGCGGTTTTGGTGCGATAAAAGAAGCTGTAAATGCGATTAAAAAAGGAAAGATAATTGCGATAAAAGGTGTTGGGGGGTATAATCTTTCCTGCGATGCTAAAAATGATAAAGCAGTTATGCTCTTAAGAGACATCATAAAACGTCCGAAAAAACCATTGGCTGTTATGGTGGGAAATGTTTTAGATATTAAAAAATTTGCATTGGTGCCTGATGGCGAGCTTTCTTTGTTAACATCATACAGAAAACCAATTGTTGTTCTTGAAAAGAAAAGAAAAGACTCTTTTTATTCTGTCTCGCCGCTTGATAATATTGGGGTTTTGCTCCCATACACTGCATGCCATCATCTTCTTTTGGATTTGTTAAAGACTCCGATTGTCATGACTTCATGCAATCTGCCCGGAGAGCCCATGGACAAAGAAAGGCAGGACTTTACAGAATATGAGCTTTCGTATAATCGCATGATTTCTAATCGTGTTGATGATTCTGTTTTGAAGTTTATTGGTGGAAACCAGTTATTTTTGAGACGATCCCGCGGCTTTGCGCCGGAACCAATTGGTGTAAATGTTAAAGATGCGCCGGACATGATTGCTTTGGGATCCCAAGAGTCAAACACAGTATCTTTATACACAAATGGAAAAGTTTTCGTGTCTCAGCATATAGGAAATACATCGAATCCGAAAACTCTTGATTTTTTTAAAAAAACTGCTGATTTTCTGATGCGAATGACGGGTGCAAATCCTAAAATTGTCCTTTGTGATTCCCATCCTGATTTTTATACAACACAATATGCGAAAGAGATTGCAGTAAGCATGGGCGCTAAATTGATATTGGTTCAGCACCATATGGCTCATGCATATTCTGTTGCTCTTGAAAACGGGATTTCTTCTTTTGTTGGTATTGTATGCGATGGTTCTGGGTATGGCGCGGATGGAAATATCTGGGGTGGCGAAGTATTTTTGTTTGATTCCAAAAAAACAGGTCAAAATGTGAGAGTTGGACACTTAGAAGAGCAGGTTTTTCTTGGGGGTGATTCAAGTGTTGTAAAGCCCGAAAGGATGCTTTTTGGCATATTGTCTAAATTTTTGAGCGAAAATGAGTTTAAAATCATGTTTGGGCAAAACGCCGAAGTATGGCAAAAACAGATAGATTTAGGATTCAATGTTTCAAAAACAACAAGCTGTGGAAGGATTTTGGATGCAGCATCTTATTTTTTAGGTGTTTGTGAAAAAAGGACTTATGAGGGCGAGCCCGCAATTGCGCTTGAAAGTTTTGCTGTCGGTGTAAAGCCATACGATATTGAGCCGGTGGTCGAAAAGAATATTCTTCAGACAACCCCGCTTTTTGAATATTTATGGAAAAATAAGGATAAGGATAAAAAGCGCCTGGCTGCAACAGTGCATTCTTATCTTGCGCGAGGACTTTTTTCAATTGCGAAGAATGTTTCTGGTGGTTTACCGATTGTGTTTTCCGGCGGGGTCGCGTATAATAGGCACATCACAAAGTTCATGATTGAAAAGAGCGTTCTTGTTAATTCAAAAGTTCCTTCGGGCGATGGGGGGATAAGTTTTGGGCAGATTGGATATGCACTGCATAATCAACTAAATTCACATTAATTCTTTTGTGATGTAGTGTGTTCCAATAAGAATACCAATACCCAATATCAAAGAAATCCACAAGCTTAATCTGTAATTTTCAGGGAATAGATATTCGTCCATAAGACCCCATACACCGCGCCAAAATGAGATAACTGCAAAAGCTATTATAATTGCAAAAAAGCTTTGGTGGTGGAATTTCATCTTGCTTAGTTTTTTGAACATAGTAATATTTTGTTTCTTTTAGTATATATTTTTTGTGTTGAATTATTTAGGATATTGTTCCTAAAAGCATTACAAAAAGGACATATCAAATGTTTTGATGGATTTTTAGTACTTATTTTGTGTTTTTCAGATAGTTGTTTACGCTAAAAACATTAACATAACATCAATTATATAAAGACAGATTTACAAAAATAGCATATTTTGGATGGTGGTCTTTTATGATTGATAATGGTTGTTTTTTTAGGCAGGGCGACGATGATGAAATAGACGACGATGAAGAAGAAGACGAAAACGATGTTCAGGAAGAAGAATAATTCATTGAATATTGGTTATTTCTTGTATTTTTGATTGGGTGTGGAATCTGGCGATTGTTTTAGTAGAATATTTCTGGTTTCAGTAAGTAATATATGTGGTTTCAACCATATGGTGTTATATGTTGAAATAAAAGATTTCAGCTAGGAGTAAATAAAATGAAAAAAACACTATTTGTGATGAGTATACTATTGGTGGTTGCAATTGCCGGCTGTACGGCAGAACATGAGCATGATGATGATCATTCCGTGGAGATTGAAGGTAAAGATATGAAATTATTAACTGTGCAGGATGTGGCTGACCTTTGGGAAATAGATTCAGAAGTTCTTTTATCGGGGATTGTAGCTGAGTTTAATTTGAATGGAAGCTATACGGCGAATACTGTTTTGGAAGATATTCGCGATGCAGAATATAAGTTTTCTCCTGCGCAAATAAAAGATTTGGCGGAAGAGATAAAACAAGAAGGTTTGCAGAATGAATAGGACTAAATTAAATTATTGGATTGATGCCGGGTTGGCATTGTCCTTTTTTATTTGTTTTTTAACGGGGTTAATTAAATGGCCGGGTTTAATAAAAATAATCGGTGTTTCAGCTTACAAAGCATTATCTAGGCCGAACATTTCAATGTTGCACGATTGGAGCGGTTTAATCATGGGAATACTTGTGTTGGTTCATTTGATTCTGCATTGGAAGTGGATTGTTTGTGTCACCAAAAGTATGTTTGGTAAAAAATAAGTCTTTTATTTGAACAGGTTATTTTGAATGCATTAGCATAAACGAACTGTTAGGAACTAATTTATGGAATCTATATTGATGTATGTGAGTAAACCCCTTTGTGGTTTAATGTTTTCTTTTTCATTATTGACAATCATTATCTATTAATATTTTGATAAGCAATAATGCTTATGATTGATTTAGGACAGATACTAATTCTTGTCACCACATTTCTCATGAGCCTGTTTTATCCTGTCTCGCTAGGCGGTCCTGTGGTTGAGGACGGCACACAGATAAATGTTCATTTCTGCCCTGATGACTTATGCAGCAGGCGAATATCAGAACTGATAGAAAGCTCCAATGAATCTGTTGACTGTGCGCTTTATGATCTTGAGCTTGAAAATGTGATGTCTGCCCTTGACGGCAAAAATTACAGGCTTGTTGTTGACAAGAAAAATACAGGAGATATTGACGGGTTCAGTTATGTTAAAAATGATAAGACATGGCAGCTGATGCACAATAAGTTCTGTGTGATAGATGGAAAGATAACAATTACGGGTTCTTTTAATCCTACGGTGCGGGGGGACACCAAGAATAATAACAATATTGTCATCATACAATCAAGATATATATCGGAAAATTATATTGACGAATTTGAGGAACTTTATAATCGTGTGTTCGGGTCGGGAGATACGGTAAAATACCCTATAGTCTCTCTTGACGGTATTGTGGTTGAAAACTATTTCTGCCCTGAAGACTTATGCGGAGACCGTGTGATTGATGCAATTATGCATGCAAACAGGAGCGTGGATTTTATGACATTCAGCTTTACGCATGACGGCATTGGTGAAGCGCTCATTGATAGGCATAATGACGGCATTATAATACGGGGAGTCTTTGAGAAATTCCAGAACAATAAATGGTGTGAATATGACAAGCTGAAAGATGAGGGAATAGATATCACCTGGGATGGCAACAAGTACAATATGCATAACAAGGTGTTCATTATCGATGATTCGATTGTTGTTACCGGATCTTTCAATCCTTCAAAATCAGGCGATGAAAAAAATGATGAGAACATTCTTATAATCCATGATGTACAGATTGCCGGAGAGTACAAGCGCGAATTTGAGATGATACGGAATTCTGCAATCGGCAATGGTGCGGCTTAAAAGTATTCTTTTGTTCTTTTAAGAAAAATAGTTGAGGTTTTTGAATCAATGTGGCTGGTCAGAAATCAAAAGATTTAAATACTTCAATGTTATATATATCTAACATAAAGT
>JAGLIP010000085.1 GCA_023142905.1 Candidatus Aenigmatarchaeota archaeon
AAATGGCAAAAAGAACAGGACCAACAAATCCAAAAACAAAAGAGACAATAATTAGCCTATATGCTGCATCGCAGGAAAACAAGGTGAAACTCTGGAAAGATATTGCTGAGAGAATCCAAAAGCCAAAAAGAATAATTCCGCAGGTAAATGTAGGCAAAATCGATAAATGCACAAAAGCAAATGAGTCTGTTGTTGTTCCGGGAAAAATTTTGGGTGAAGGCACCATAACAAAAAAGATAACTGTATGTGCGCTTAACGCATCAGAATCCGCTGTTGAAAAAATAAAGAATGCTGGTGGAGCATATATGACAATAGAGGAATTTGTAAAAAGCAATCCAAAAGGCAAAAAAACAAGGATACTCGCATAAAAGGTTATTATTATGATTATTGATGCAACTGACAAAATACTTGGACGAATGGCAACATTTGTGGCTCAAAAGGCTCTTGCAGGCGAAGATGTTGTAATCATCAACGCTGAGAAAGCCATAATGTCCGGCTCAAAAAAAGGTATACTTAACAAATTCAAAGCAAGAAGAGATAGGGGCGACTCCATACATGGACCCCACTACCCGCGAATGCCTGACAAAATTGTTAGAAGAGCAATAAGGGGCATGCTTCCGACAACAAAAGCATCAGGAACAATTGCATACAAAAAAGTAAAGGTCTATATAGGCACACCTGAAGGCATTAAAGCTGACGATATTAAGCTTAACAGCAAAGAGAACTTAAAAGACAAAAGATACATGATACTTGAAGATATATGTGAATGGCTTGGAGCAAAGTGGAAATAATGACAGACAAAATTATAAACACCGTTGGTAAAAGAAAAACAGCAATTGCACGAGTTGTTGCAAAAAAAGGCACAGGGAAAATAATAATCAACAAAAAGCCTCTTGAGCTTGTAACTCCTGAGCTTCTGAAATTAAAAGTCATGGAGCCATTATTAATATCCGGTAGCGCTTCTTCAGGCATAGATATATCCGTCAATGTCTCTGGCGGCGGAATCAACGGCCAGGCAGATGCTTCAAGGCAGGCAATTGCAAGAGCAATTGTAGAATTCACAAAAAACAAGGAACTTGAAAATAAACTTAATGCTTATGATAGAACACTTTTCGCATACGACCCAAGAAGAGTTGAGCCGAGCAAATGCTCAAGATCAAGTGCGGGTCCGCGAAGGAAAAGACAAATGTCTAAAAGGTGATTTTGAATGCTCATACCAGTTAGATGCCTAAGCTGCGGACGCGTAATATCCGACAAATGGGAAAAATTTGAAAAAGAAGTCAAAGCAGGAAAAGATTCTAAAAAAGTGCTTGATACTTTGGGTGTTGAGAGTTATTGTTGCAGAACAGCCATTATAAGCAATGTTGACTTGTCTGAAGAGATTTCGCACTTCAAAAGAAAAACAATTGCAAAGGACTAATGCTTTTGCAAACTTTTTAATAGATTAGTCTCTTTTTATATTCATACTGCTCCGATGGTGTGTAGCCAACGGCGAACTTTTGTAAAGTTCGAGCAAAAACACAATTTAATATCAAGTTCATGATGCTCCGATGGTGTAGTCCGGTAATCATTCCGGCCTTTCACGGCCTGTAAAACATTTTTCAGGCTGAAGATAGCCGGGGACCCGGGTTCAAGAAGGCATTAACGGCAATTCAATCGTTTTTCCCTGAAAATCCCGGTCGGAGCATTAATTTTTTCTTTCGGCACAACGAACCACATATCTTTTTAAATATCTAAAAAATAATATATTTAACGGGTAAGTCCTGAGAGGTATAGTGTACCTTAGGTGCACGCACAAAAAAACTCCTCTCAGGGTCCATTATTTTAGTAATATTTCTTTTGTATTGTAACTATTCTATCTTCTATGATATTATAATAAAAATCATAATTCTTTTCATACTTTTTAAAGATGGCAAAGCACACAAAATCTGTGGTCTGCAAACAAGGTGTATTTTGAGAGGAATACTGACTAACAGTAGCTTTTATGCCTGAAGCACGCAATAATTTAAGAATGTATTGTTCAAAATCCTTAGATGCAAACACATTTGTTTCTCTCTTATCAGCCACAAGTTGAATTTCATTATTAGTAGCATCATCACTTAACATAACCCCTATGTCTTTTAAAATAATTCCGGCAATGAAATTATATAATTTCTTTTTGGCTTTTGTGGTTCTTAAATACTCGTAAACTGCTTGTTTATTCACAACAATGTAATGTATTTCTGCATTGGTTTCTTTTACTAGCTCTAGAACTCTACGCCGAACCGAATGGCTGGAATTATTTGCTTTTAATTCCGGTTTTTCTCTCATTTTCTTTTGAAGATGTTTTGTCCTTACTTTTTTGATACATTTTGATAATTGCTTATCGTTGTTTGTAACAACTACAGCAATTACAAAACATTTTGAAGAACCCTTGTCAAAATTAAATCCCATATCTCCTGACTCGTCTAAAAAAAGCTTAATAACCACGACAAAGGTTTATCTTCGATATTTTTAAAATTGGCTGTCAAGCTATCGAAATACTTTTAGTTTTTCAATGCGTCACTCAATTTTAGAAAATATATAAAAATAGAACAAACACGAAATATAAGTTAATTCTTCAAAACCTAACATCCGTTGGTTCAAACCAGAAGGATGTGGCGTCATCAAAATATCCGCATTCAAAGTTTTCCAAAGAGATTCCTGTTCGGGCAGACAGCATTTTGGCGTAGAAATAGGTTTGCGTTGATGCGTATTTCTCCTTGTGGGCTTTTGGCTTGTAATCAAGAATAATAATTTTTCCGTCTTTTACCTGAAGAACATCAATATGCCCTGAAAGCGGCAATCCAATATCTATGTGATTGTGAAGGCCTTGCATCTCTATTGGCTCAAGCCATATAGGCACCTCGCATGCGACTGACGCAGGATCGTTTTCAAGCATGAATAACTGCACTTTAGAATGGGCGGATTTAAAACGGTCTTTTAGTTTATCAAGCCCCACCCGGGCAAATTCGCACAATTCGTTTTGTTCGTCTTCGCGCAAAACAACTTCTACGGGAAACTTTAATGCGGATGATCTCGCACCTTCTAAAAACGGCTCGTCAGGGCAGGCATCAAACATGTGGTTGAGGTAATCTTTTAGGGGGGTTGTTCCGTTTGATGCAAGATTCTCAAGATTATTCATATTAAGCCTGTAATGATAGAACCAACCGTGCTTGAAGGATGTTGTCTTTATCAACTGCTGGACTGGTTCAAAAAGCAAACTCATCAAATATCTCCTTTGATAAATATTGGATGGGTTGGTTAATATAATTAATTGACAAAAAAAATCAAGATTTTGCTTGAGAATTAAAATGTTCCTTTATTGAATTTTTAAGTACACTTGAAAGAACTGCAGGAACCGCATTTCCAATTTGTAAATTTTTTGAAGTTCTTGAACCGTAAAATTTATAATTATCCGGAAAACATTGAATTCTTGCACCTTCACGAGTTGTCAATGGTCTTGCAGCTTTTGGATGAATGCATCTTGATGATGATGGAGTGCTTAAATTTCTAGTAATTGTAGTGCATGGTCTTTTCCACCACAATCGACAATATGTGTTTTTAAAGCCGCTTTTAGGCCTTAGTTCTTTAGGCAAATCTTTAGGGGTTCCTCCATCCGGAAGTTGTTTCATTAATTCTACTAAGTTTTTATTGTTTTTAGGTGCATTGTGATCCATTAATTTTTCAGGCGCGTTTAATCTCATTAATTTTTGAAATTTATTTTTTGGTTCAGACACATAATCATATCCTGTTTCCCCCACAGCAATAAAAGGCAAATCGCTTAGAGCATCTTTTAATGTCAAATACGGCAATACGGTTTTATCAATCGTTTGCTGTCCGATAGAAATATCTTGATGTGTTGGTTTAGGATATTTTATCGATTTATTAGATTTTGTTCCGATAATTATTACTCGCTCCCTTATTTGGGGGGCGCCATAATCTGCAGAATTTAATACTTTAAAAGACACGACATACCCCAAAGATTCAAAAATAGAAATAATGTGTTTTAAAAGCTTGCCTTTTTGCATCGATAAAAGACCCTTTACATTTTCAAACAAAAATGCTGTTGGTTTTACTTCCTTTAAAACCCGATAATATTCCTGAAACAAATTACCTCTGGGGTCTCCAACCAGTCTTTTTCCAACTGTAGAGTATGCCTGACATGGAGGCCCTCCGATAACCAAATCTATTTCTCCTTCAGAAATATTAAAATCTTTTTTTAAATCCACAATACCGAAATCAGATATATCTGTACAATACATTTTTACTTCCGGATGATTAAGAGAATATGCTTTTGCCATATCGGGCAATATCTCATTTGCGGCAATTATTTCAAATGATGAATCTTGAGCAAAATCATAACTTAAACCCCCAACGCCTGCAAATAAATCCAAAACTTTAATCTCTTCAAAATCAACTTTATTGTTTAGGATATTAAATAGTCCTTCTTTTGCAAAATCGGTAGTTGGCCTTACTGGTAAATTCTTAGGCGGGTTAATGCGTCTTCCTTTATGCGTTCCGCTTATAATTCGCACGTATTTGCATTTAAAAGATTATAAAAATAGTGTGAGGGTAATTCATCTAAAGCATAACTGTAAACAAAGAAATCATTACGTTCCATAAACTCAATAT
>JAGLIP010000086.1 GCA_023142905.1 Candidatus Aenigmatarchaeota archaeon
AAAATAAATCATCCCGTTTGAAAACGAATCCATTGGCGGTTTTACCTTGAATCTTAATGGATGTGCTGAATAGTGATAAGAAAAAAATAGCAAGATAATCATCCCGATAATATTTGAAAAATTCAATGTTATAATTGATGAGAACAATAACAAAAGTATCACAAAAAAAGAAAATTTCTTGATGAATGAATGATATTTTTGTTTTAATTTAATTCCCTGCACGCCTTTTTTTCTAGGATTTAACTTGTCGGATTCATAATCATAGATGTCGTTGATGCCGTACAAGAAAACAGAAAATGGAAGAGATAATAAAAGAAGCTGAACAACTGCAAGATAAGTTAATTTTGCATCTGCATAGGTTAGCCCCAACAAAAAAACCAACAGAGGTATGCTCCAAAAAGCAGGCCGGCTTAATTTTAGAAGTAAGTAAATATTGGGAATCATAATCAATCATTGGTTGAATCGTATTTATTAAACAATGTGCGCTTTTTTCAAAAACAAAACACACACCTATTTAAACAGGAATCCATAATATTGTGTTTAAGGGAGATAGAATAATGACAGCCATTATACAGTGTGCAGAATGCAGAATGTTTTCTCACAAGGCTAGTTCTCATTGCGGTTTTTGCGGCAAGAATTTATTGGGTGATAAGACAAGGCAATACTTATCTCAGGTAATACCTCCGTTGGCACTTGTGACGGTACTTCTTTTTGTTGTGGATTTTGTAGTTATGCTTCCATATAATCTGCATAAGTTTGTGTTATTGTTTGATGATTTTCTGCTTATTCTTTTTGTTACTGATTTAGCTATGGATCACGGACTTCACAGATTCCGGATGAAGACTTTTTTTAAGAGACGCACAAGAGATATTTTATTTGTGGTATCTGCGCTTGGGTTTGTTCGTTTTTTGAGGATGACTAAATACGGGGTTGAATTAGAGATATATGCTATGGAATTCGGAAAAATTGCGCATTCTGCGGAAAAAGGGTTTTTGTCTGCAGAAAAAGCAAGCATTGTGTCGAAATTCGGGCATGATGTTGCATATGCTATGCCTGCGGTGGATAAATTCAAGCGGTTTGTTTAATTTGGTTAATACATTTATTGATGCTGTTGAAACAACACATTTTTAAAAATAGTTACAATACGATATAACTAGTATGTAATCATTAAATCTCAAAGCGGAGGTCGCCTAGCGGCTTGGCGTGAGCCTGCAGAGCTCATCTACGCGTGTTCGAATCACGTCCTCCGCTCCAATTTCTTTTTTTGAAGTGGATGCAATTTATCATATTTTTTTGTTTATTATAAGCATTATTCTGTTGAAAAGTTTAAAATTAGATATGTCAAAAGTAATTTATGGCACCTAGAAGAAGTACTAAGTGGAATGATTTTCGTGGATGAATTAGTACATTTATTGCTCTTGCAGCATTAGTTGTAATGATTTTGGGGTATGGCCAAATTATTGGTATTAATATTAATCTAAAGGAACTAACAACATCTAATCTATCTGTCGAAAAAATAGAGTTCCTAAAACCTAATGGTTCTGTGGGGGGTTACAGGTATTCTAATGGTTCGGCATATATCATAGGGGTAAATGGATAAATAAATACAAAAAATATTCGTTACTCATTTTCCGTACATTTTAATACCTATAAATCAAACAAATTTGCAATAACCGTTACTTTGCAGTTACTGGTAAAATCTAGTTCTTGTTTTTTAATACTTCTTTATTTGAACACATTTATCATTTAAGTATTCAATTAAAAATATTAAATTTAATAATAGGGCTGTTGAAGCCATCTCTTTTTCTTTTTTATTCTCTTTTTCTAAAGCATTAGATATGATTTTTTCAGCAAATGCCCATATATTTTTAGGAATTCCATTATTCATATGGTGGGCAAATTCGGAAATACTAATACGACTAACATTTTTTTCTTTTTCCTTAAAAAAAATGCGCTCATCGTTTGGTGGATTGATAACATTTGAATCAACATTTAGTTTTGAAAATCCAAAAAATTCTGGTTTGCCTCCCCGCTGCAATGTTCTCGAAAATCCTATAATTTTTGTCTTTTTAATGGGATTTTCTGTTTTCTTTAGACCACATTCTTGTATTAATTCGCGCTCCATTATGTTGATGATAAATTTTTTTAAATCTCCTTTAGTACCTTTTAAATCTTTTTTGTCTGCTGATCCAGAACCGGAGGGGACTAATTTATTCTTAGAGTAAGCCGCCCTACCAGATTGATGTAATATGATTATATATCCATCTGTTGTTAATGCCAATGTTTGCGCACCGATACGATTTGCACAGTGATTATTACTATCACTTAAGTTCAATAAAAAGGAATCGCCTTTATTTTTTTCAATAAATAAGTCATGACCTGAAAATATATTTTTAATTTTATTGGGGTGTTTATAGTAATTACATGAAGCATCATTTGTACACTCACCAGAAAAATAATCCGTGAATTGTAAATTCAATTCATTTGTGGGTGTTTTAAACATATCTGCGCATAAACGAATTTTTTTATTATTATAAAGAATACTTCTTTTCTTTTTGGCTCGGTAACTGAGTATTGAAGGCAAACATTTTAATGATTCCTTTGGCGCCTTAAAAGACACGATATCTAAATTATATCGATATTTTTTATCACTTGATAAGTTCCTATTTATATATTTACTATATATTGAAAACCGATTGCCAAATCCAATTATTTTATACCCTGAGTCTTTGTATTCTTTATTTAGTTTAATCTCTTTTAAAAAACAATTATTCGTTTTCGAAACACATTGTTCCTCCCTACAAAATGGTTTTTCAATAACTTTTTTATTTGAGTTTTTAAATTCAACCAAAAGCAAAGCAAAGCTGCATAATAACATTACGGTGGCCAGAGCAATTGAATAATGGACATAGGACCAATATCCGACTACGGTGGTGAATAACATAAGAACTCTACTGAGTGTACTCCATAGAATCAAATAGTGTTTTATTATGTGGCATCGTGTCCATCCCTCATACCATCGGTTATAAAACTTTTTTAAAATATTATTTTTAGTTACTTCTATTTTTTTATTAACCATTAATAAAAACAAGGAGTTTTAATAATAAAAACATGATGTTTTAAGCACTATAGCGACATTTAAACTAATTTTTTAGATATTTAATTAGATTTTTAAAAAAATAGATGCAAAATAATAGATAAACAAAAAAAGTATTGAAAACTATATATGAATTGCATTAACCCCGATATCTTGCACTTGAGGGGCAGAACGCATCCTTCGCTCCATTATTCTTTAAGTTACTGTAGGTTATTTCTGGTAACGCCTGTTACTGTATTAGTTTTTTGAGTTCGCATGCTTTGCATATTGCCCGTGATGTGGGCTCGTTGCAGGAGGTGCACTTTTCTATTTTGCCTTTTGTTTTGGCTGTTTTTTGTATTGCGGGTAGAATCCGGTCAAATGTTCTTAATATGCTGAATTTTGTTCCGGGATATTTTTCTTCCAGATCATTTACAACATCCCTTACAGACCATCTGAATGATTCTGATGCATAAGGGCATTCGCCGAAATCAACATTAAAGCCTTTAAGTATGCAATAAAGCGCGCATTCTTTTTCGGGTACATCTCTTAAGGGCTTTATTCTGGGTACGAATTTTTTATCTTCTGCCACAAATGCCTTGGCGCCAATGCGTGAGCCTCGAAGAATATCGCCCCGGAGGTAGTTTGCCATTATGGACTGAACCTCGTCATCAAGATTGTGGCCTATTGCAACTTTGTCGGCGCCAATTTCTCTTGCTTTTTCATTTATGAGCTTGCGCCTGAAAACGCCGCAATAAGTGCATCCTTTAAGTGTCTTGTCCTTGTTTTTTGTAACCATATCATCGAGTGTTTTTCCAATACCTTTTTTGAAAGAGACTATGTGGAGTTTAATGCCTAAATTTTCGCAGAACTTTTTTGCATCGGGAATGCTTACATCCCGGTAATTTTTTATGCCTTCATCAACGAGTATTGCCGATATTTTCAGTGCGCGCGCTTTTGATAATTTTTTTAATGTGTGTAGAAGCATTGAGGAGTCTTTTCCGCCTGAAAAGCCTACGGCAATATGTTCGCCTCTTTTCAAGAGATTATTGTCTCTGATGGTCTTTGAGATGGTCTTTTCAACTGATTTTAAGAAATGGTCTTTGCATAGGGCACGACCTTCATAAATCCGTTCGATTACTGCTTTTTTTTCGCAGGTTGTACATTTCATAAGTAATAGTTGGTGTGGTGGTTTTTTATTTTAAACGGAGACTAAAAGTATTTAAAAATGAAAAAACATATGAGTATAGTTAATTAATTAACTAATCAGTGATGTATGATGAGCGAAATTGCAGATAAGGGGAAACATGAAGCTGGATGGGTTACTATTTCTACGGATGAGTATGATTCTATGAAATCCACTCTGGAGATTTTGTCTGATCCGAATTTAAGGGTTGAGGCATTAGAAGGAAAAGAACAGGCAAAAAAAGGAAAAACTAGAAAACTATCTGTTGTTGCGAAAGATTTAGCGGTTTAGAACTCGTCTTTATGCAGTATTGATTCTATTATAATTATTTTCTCGTTTTCATTTATTCCTGATTGGGTTAA
>JAGLIP010000087.1 GCA_023142905.1 Candidatus Aenigmatarchaeota archaeon
TCTTTTGGGTCGCACATCTTGAACTCAAGCCACTCAAAAATATCGCCTGTATCGTTTATCATGCTATGGATTTCATTTGGTTCGATAAGGATTATGTCTTCTTGCATGGTATTTATTTCTTTATCTTCAACAATAATCTTACCTGAACCTTTTGTTACAAAAAGTATTTCCTTTATTTTTTTGTGATAATGCGGCTCAATCTCTCTGTGTGGCTTCATCATTATACGGACAAATCTGGAATTGTTGTCTTTTTCCTTGAAATCAAGGAATATTTGGGCGGTGTATCATTTTTTCTCAATCCACGGCACTTTTTTGCGGTCAATGTATTTCATTTAGAGCATCCCCGTATTTGGTGAATAACTTTGTAAACTATATAAACCTCTGAATTAAATAAGAACTTATGCAGGTTAAAAACAATATATCTAAAAAACAGGCACGGTTTATTTCAGTTATTTTGGTTCTTTTAGTGGTTGGGATGATACCAAATTATGCTTCTGCCGCAACTGCTTTATCTCAGTGGCACCCGATATCCGAGCTTTTTGCAGATACAGATTTAGACATGCAGGGGTATAAAATAACAAATGTGTCTGCGCCAACAGCAAGCAAAGATGTGGTAACTAAAGCATATGTAGATGCCGCGGCGAGCGGCAGCGGATATTTGAATTTAAAAGAGAAAAGCACTTATGGATTTGATGCCAGTTGCAATTGGGTGCCGGGAGGGTATCATAAATATTTCTCTGGTAGCACCAGCCTAGGACTCCCAACGACAAATAAAAATGATTATTTATTTCACGGAACTGCGTTTTGCGGCTATGAGAGTCATAGTTATTGTGATAGTTCAAATCTGGGGGCTGCAAGAACATGCCATAGTATAGTCGCATACGGAACGCAAAGTGGTGGTGCTGTAGGAGACCATTGCTATACTGTAAAATGTTGGAATTTCTGGTAATAGCATATAAACCGAAACACACAAAAAGAACAGTTTGTTTAATAAATTGAATTATATGTATCAAAAAAATATTTTCAAAATAGCCACACTTCTTATCTTACTAATACTCTTTTACTCCTATATCACGCACAGGGACATTCTTGAAAACACAGAAAAAGATAATGAAGAATGCATCACAAAAATAGAGAATTACACAGTAAACGGAGTATCGTTAGAACCAATTATTTATGATAATCAGAGCGTGAAAATACTGGAAATGTATTACCTGTGCAACTCAGTAAAACGCGAAGACATTGTCCTCTACAATTATTTCGGCAACAAAAACCCGCTTATAAAAATCATTAAAGGGATTCCGGACGATACATTTCATCTGCAGAAAACAGGTAATGGGTGGAATATTCTACTGAATGGGGATCTTCTTGTAAATTCCAAAAACGAGGTGTATGTGCTGGATAAAACAGCACATAATATTCTTTCATTATACGAAAAAGACTATAATGGCCTAATACCTGAAAATACATATTTGATAATGGGCAACCTAGCCACAGGTTCGCTTGACAGCACGCATTTCGGCCTTGTGGATAAGGGCGATATTCTTGGAAAAGTTGTTTGTTGATTTTTCGTGAAAATAAGCCCTATTTAAACTTAATTAAGCCTATTAATTCTCATGAAACTACTATCAATAATCTCCGGCGGCATAGACTCTCCGGTTGCATCATATATTATGATGAAAAAAGGCGCATCTATTGTGTTCATACACTTAGATACACAGCCATTCTCCGATGAGGCATCATTTAAAAAAGCAAAAAAGCTTGTTGAAACTCTTGCAAGAATATCAAAAAAGAAAGTTAAATTCTATATTGTGCCCTATGGAAAAATCCAGGCGGAGATTGAAAAAAAAATTCCGGAAAAACTTAGATGTATTTTGTGCCGTAGTTTAATGCTTGAAATAGCGCAGAAAATAGCAAAAAAAGAAAAAGCATCCGGAATTGTTACCGGCGAAAGTTTGGGGCAGGTGGCAAGCCAGACACTCGATAATATTTATGCAACTGATGCGATTATGAAAATACCGGTATTTCGCCCGTTAATAGGTTTTGACAAGGAAGAAACAATAAAAATAGCAAAAGCGATTGGTACTTATGGTATTTCCATTCTTCCCGGCCAGTGCTGTAATTTGGCTCCGCAGCATCCTGAAACGCACAGTAAAATGAAAGAAGTTGAAGGGGCAGTTAAACAAATTGATACCGTCACTCTGTCTGATGCAGCGGTTTTGGAAGCACAGGTTATTGAGATTTCTCATTGCGATAAATCACACCAAAAATAAGAATCATCTCGTTTTACTCGAAGTCCTCAAAAATCAAAGATTTTTGGGATTTTGAAAATTGAAATTTTCAATTTCCGAAATTAGAAATTGCATCGCAATTTCGAAAACCCCAAAATTGTTTAACAATTTTTAGGGCTTTTCAGCAAAGCTGAAAAAGCTTGAAATTCCACCAAGTGCATCAAAATTTCATGATTTCTTAAAGAAGCGCCGTTAGTTTTATATACTTTACTGGCCTATATCTTGATATAATAACGGCGTTATATTATAATTGGTGAGTCTTATGACTGGTGGATATGTTTGCAGCAATAAATAATGAAAAAACAGCTATTTTTAATTCTTTGAATAAATCATTTTTAATAAACGCAATATTTGTTTATATTATTTTTCTGGATGCAGTCGGGACTATATTTTTTGGAGGCAAACAAAAATGGAATCAGAATTAACTAAACAGAAGACCTGTAATATAAAACAAAATGTAATGGGGTTAGTTGGAAATACGCCAATGATCCGGATATCTAATATACTTTCTGAAAATTCTGCGGAAATATATGCAAAACTTGAATGGTATAATATTGGCTCTTCTGTAAAAGATAGGGTGGCATTAAGGCTTATTGAGAATGCAGAAAAGAAAGGGCGGCTTTCAGAGGGTAAAATCATACTTGAGGCAACATCCGGAAATACCGGTATATCCCTTGCAATGATTGCTGCTGCAAAAGGATACCCGATTGAACTTACGATGTCTGAATGCGTAAGTATTGAGAGGCGGAAGATAATAACTGCCTATGGGGCGAAACTTATTTTATCGCCGGGTGAAAAAGGAACCGGGGGGGCTGTTGAGCTAAAATATAAAATGCTTAAGGAAAATCCTGATAAGTATGTTGATGTTGACCAGTTTGGGGATCCGGCAAATATAGAAGCGCATTATGACACAACAGCAAAGGAGATTTTAGAGCAGACAGACAGTAATGTGGATATGGTTGTTTTAGGTATTGGCACTGCAGGAACCGGGGTCGGGATATCTAAAAGATTGAAAGAGCATAATCCTGAAATAAAGATGATTGCGGTAATACCGGCAGTTGGCGCAGTTATACAGGGTTTGAGAAACCCATGCGATATGTATCCGACCCGATTGTATAACAGCGGCTATTTTGATGAGGTTATTGAAATAAAAAAAGATGAAATTCCAAAAACATATGCTGTTGCGAGGGAACTTGCAAAAAAAGAAGGGCTTTTAGTCGGTATGAGTTCAGGAGCCGTAATGTATGTTGCCCGCAATAAAGCAAAAGAAATTGGCGATAACAAGAAGATTGTGGTTATTTTTCCTGACAATGGATTCAAGTATTTAAGCACACCGTTATTTGGATGATGTGGTGTAACTGTATTGGTTTTTAGTATTCGCAAAGATATTTAAAATATAACATCATTATTAAATATGTTGGGTCTTGTTATGGAATTTAGAATATTTAATACACTTTCAAAAAAAAAGGAAATTTTTAAGCCCCTTAAAGCCAATCAGGTTTCTATATATGCCTGCGGCCCTACAGTCTATAATTTTCCCCATATCGGAAACTATCGAAGCTTTCTTATGACCGACAACCTTGTGCGGGTGCTCGAATATTTGGGGTATGATGTAAAGCTTGTGATGAACTTAACAGATATAGATGATAAGACAATAAGGGACTCAAAAAAAGAAGGCCTTAGCCTTAAAGAATTTACTGAAAAATACACAAAGGAATTTTTTATTGGCCTTGACATGCTTAATATAAAACGGGCAAAACACTATCCTAAAGCAACAGAATGTGTCAAAAGCATGATTTCGCTTACAAAGAAGCTTGTTGATAAAGGAATGGCGTATGAAAAAGACGGTTCTGTATATTTTAGAATTTCATCTTTCAAAGACTATGGCAAGCTTTCAAAAATTGATCTTGCCAATATAAAAGTCGGGGCATCGGTTGATGTTGATGAGTATGATAAGGAAAACCCGCAGGATTTTGCGCTTCTAAAAAAGTCATCGCCTGAAGAGATTGAACGCGGCATATGTTACCACAGCCCGTGGGGTATGATTCGCCCTGGTTGGCATATAGAGTGCTCTGCAATGAGTATGAAAGAGCTTGGCGAAACCCTTGACATTCACACAGGCGGTATTGACCTTGTATTCCCGCACCACGAAAATGAGATTGCCCAGTCAGAGGCATTCACAGGCAAGCCCTTTGTGAACTACTGGGTACACGGCGAGCACCTTCTTGTCAACAGCGAGAAGATGTCAAAGAGCAAGGGCAATT
>JAGLIP010000088.1 GCA_023142905.1 Candidatus Aenigmatarchaeota archaeon
GGTATTAACCCAATCAGGAATAAATAAATAACTCAATTAACGCCCAAAAAGAACAAAATCGCGCCCAGAACCAACAGATTAAGACCTTTTATTTTGTATTGCTCGTTTGTCTTTTTTGCGCATCGCCGTATATGATTTCTTATTTTTTCAGGCAAAAACACAAAAAGCAGGCCTGAAACAATAACAAGCACACCGATTATTTGAAGCAAAACACCATCTGCTATAATTGCGGACATATAAATCACATAAACTATTTCATATATTTGATAATAACATATATGATTCACAATCATTTATAATATCTTCTGTTTTGAAGCAAAATTCCTGTGTTAAGTATATAAACTTGAGCAACACAATTAAAATATATTCGCATATCGATATACTATTTGATTAGGTGATGTTTGATGACGGAAAAAAATGTGCTTCTGGGGTTTATTATTGTAACAATTGTTCTTTTTATGAATACTAATTTTCTTTTTGTAGGTCTTGTTACTGACCTTCTTGTGATTGCCGCATACCTGCTTTCCAAATACCTTTACATATCATACAAAACAGAAGGCAAATACTTAGAAAGGATTTATATGGTGCCGCTTTACATAATACTTATAATGGCTGTGCTTGTAAGTGGAATTTTCAGCATTCTTGGCAGATACATATCTGTTTTTGCCAACAAGGCACTGTTTTCAACGCTCGCATTCCCTATAAAAGGATATTTTGCTGCGGAAATATTTTTTATGGCTGTTTTCGTGTATCTTCTTTTTAAGACCGTTCTTGTTGATGTTTTAGAACTTAACCTCAAGTTTGAAGGAAACAATGATTTAAAACGCGCGCCGAAAAGAAAAGAAAAAACGCGTGCACGCGCTAAAGAAGAACCTGTTGCTGTTTTTGAAAGCATCCCTGAAGCAAAGCCAAAAGATGAGCTATACCCTTATGATGTAAAAAAGCTTCCTGTTGTTGTAATGATTGACAGGAACGAATAGTGGTTTATCTTTATTGCCTTTGCGTGCGCAAAATCAGACTGCTTTCTCTCGTGACAGTGAAAAAGCTTTTTAAAAGTTCAAAACACATTAGTTCTTAGTTTCTAGTGATAAAAATGCTTAAAAAAGAATTGATACAATTACACGCCGTATTCGCGCAAGTAAAAAACTATATTGAGATGCATGAAGGATATAAAGAGTTCTTTCAAGCATACGCTAATCTTAACATAACACCCCAAGATTACCACACGACCAAGAACGAACAAAAAGGAGCCGTATTCGTTTTGAGTTACGGGATATCTTTGTTTTTAAAAATGGAAACAAATCCTAATTTCTTATTGAATGGAGTCCCTTACGACCGCCAACTTACTTTGATTAAGAAGAAAATTAATAAATACATAAAAGAACCAGATAGTATTATCAACGCCTATCATTCTGCTGTTAGAGAAGCGCAACAAAGGAATTCATCTAAAAATGTACCTCAAACATTCTACACACATCCTGCTGTCGTGTATCAAGAAATAGCAGCCGTAAATTCCAAGGTTTAATAATAATTTTAGGTAATTGCTGAAGTTTCGGTATCGAAAAAACTCGCCCCGCAAGGCATACCGTTGTAAGGAAGTCATGATTGACAGGAACGAATAAGCTATTCCATAACCATAAGCTCTTTTAAAAACGCCATTAAGCTTAAAACCACCATACACCCGACAATAACTGCTAATATAACTGTGTTTTTCGCAGATTCACAAGCCACGCTAAGTTCGTCTAAATATTGCAATAAAAGCAGTGTTGCAGGTATTAAAATTATAAGAGCAAGAAATAACTTGAAATTCAAAAGACTTCCTTTTTCTTTCAACATATCATATATTTTGAACTTGCTAGAATATATAATTTTTTAGATATGGACAAACAAAAAATTATTTTTTAATCAGGCCATACCCAACAAGCCTAAACCTGCCTAAAACCTGCCGGGATAAGGCCACTTTATCACCAATGTCTGCGCATACCGGAATCTTTAGGGTAAATTCAGACACGCTGCCCGGCTGCGTGCAAACGCCGATTGTTCTTGCAGTTCCGACACCCATAAGTATAGGTTCCTGTGCGCGAACAGATTCCTGTTTTTCACGGATATCAGAAATAAGGTGCATTTCAAGCTTGAGTGTGTTCCATACGGGAGGCATTTTCCCATGAATTCCTATGACTGCGCCTACAAGATTGTCTGATTTTGCAATGTATGGATCAAGAGTGGTTGACAATGCAAGAAGGCCTCCGGGAGTTCCTTCAGTGACTGGTGCTTTTCCCTTGTTTATAGAAGTTATTTTGGTTTTTAAAGGAGACCATTTGTTGTTCTGTTTTATGCCCGGCAGTATCTCTATTTTTTCACCGGTTTTAAAAACACCCTCAACAACACTTCCGCCGACAACGCCGCCGACAAGATTTTCTATTTTCGCGCCCGGCTTGTTTACATCAAAGCTTCGTGCAACAAGCATCTTTGGGTTTTTCTTTGCATCATGCTTTGGGGTTTTTAGTATATCCTGTATTGCTTTTAAAAGCACTTCGATATTTGCACGATGCTGTGCGGATACAGGAATTATGGGTGCGTTTTCTGCAACAGACCCTTTTAAGAATTTCTTTATTGAATCATGATTTTTCTTTGCACCGGCAGCATCAACAAGGTCTATTTTGTTCTGAACAACAATTATGTTTTTTATTCCGGAAATATTCAGTACTGCCAAATGCTCTTTGGTCTGCGGTTGGGGGCATTTTTCATTTGCGGCAATAACAAGTATGGCGCCGTCAATAAGGGATGCGCCTGTAAGCACTGTTGCCATCAAGGTCTCGTGCCCAGGAACATCGACAACTGAAAGAGTCCTTAAATGTTCCGTATTGGAACTGCATGAAAAGCATTTAGAAAATGTGCTGTATGCCGCAGCACCATTGCATTTGGGGCATTTTCTTATGCTCATGTCTGCATAGCCCAGCCTTATGGAAATACCTCGTTTAAGCTCCTCTGAGTGCTCATCGGTGAATTTTCCTGTAAGCATCTGCGTCAATGTTGTTTTCCCGTGGTCTACATGGCCTAAGATACCAATATTTATTTCAGGAGCCTTATTTTGAGTTTTTGTTTCTTTTACTATGAAATCACCGTCAGATGCCTACTAACAACTGATATATTGTTAACTTTAAAAAAAGAATGATTTAAAAATATTATTCTTTCTTTTCCGGCTTTGTTTCTTCTGCTTTCACGCCGAAAATCTCTTCTATTTTTTGCTTTCCGGACTTTTCAACAATGCAGTTAAGCTGTGCAACAGAATCCGTTACAGTTTCTGCACTAACACTTTTTCTTTTTCTCTGTCCGCTTATTTTTGGGTTAAACCCGACACCGGATGCAAGAAGAATTTGCTTTCTTGCCTGACCGTGTATTCCTGAACGCATAGGGAATCCGTTTTTGTCCGAGCCACCGGTAATCTTAAGCTTATATCCCGGAAGGTCTATTATCCCGCCGTCAAAATCGTCTTTTATTCTTTTGCCTGTAATGGCTGTCAATTTCGCGTTGTCTACCTCTTTTGAGTATGATTTACCGGTTGTTTTGTCATTGATAACGAATTTCATATTATTTCACCTGTGCAAGAAATGTTGTATAATGCAGTATGTTTGTAGTATCAGTTTTATAAAGGTTATAGCAATTTAAGAAAATTATTTTGAGTTCTTTACAAGAACATACAGGTAGTCGTTTTTTCTTGCTTTTTTGATTGTCTTGATTCCGACTATATCTCCCTTTTCTGCAAACTTCGCCTGCTTTGCGTTGTTTTCTATAGATTCAACTGTTTGCCTCATATATGTTGTCTTTCCTTCAATTATTATTTCATCACCATGATTTATTTTTCCCGCAATCATGCGCACAGCAGCAACTTTATTTTTCGGGTAATAATTTGTGACAATACCCACTTGTTTTCTTGCATGGCTTGCATGGGAATTTGATGAATTATATGTAAATTCTTTTTTGCCCGGCTTTTCAAAATAAAATCCTGTTGAAAACCCGCGATTGTATACGCTTTTAAGCTTCTTTAACCAGTCCTCAACTTTTTTTGAATCAAATGTCTTTTCAAAATCATGAAACTTCGGTGAGACCACCGACTGAAGTCTGTGGTTTGCTTGGTTCGGTTTCAAGCTTTTCAACGCCTTCCTCTGCCGGCTCAAGCCGGCAGTTTCCGGCGATTGAAAATGAGAATCTATTGCTTCTCGATAGCATTTGCCTACAACCTCAACATATCTTGCATCCCTCAGGCGGCCTTCTACTTTAAAAGAACCAATGCCTGCTTTTATCAGTTCCGGAATGTGTTCTATCATGCAGAGGTCTTTTGCACTCATAAGATATTTTCCTTCACATACAATCTCTTTTTTGTCTTCATTTACAAGTTTCCATTGCTGCCTGCATGGCTGTAAGCAATCACCACAGTTTGCGCTTTTGCCGTAAAGATAGCTTGATAAGTAACATCTGCCGGAAATGCTTACGCACATGGCTCCATGAATGAATGTTTCTATTTCTACGTCTGTTTCTTTTTTTATTTTTTTTA
>JAGLIP010000089.1 GCA_023142905.1 Candidatus Aenigmatarchaeota archaeon
TTCAGAGCCCGATGCGTATTTTATGTTTGTCTTATTCAACTCCATTGTTCCAAATGTAAAATAAATTTTGTTTTTATCAAAACCAGCATTAATAGTTTCTGCCTTTTCATCAATCCATTCTTTTGTAATCCATGGATGCTTGCATATAAGCCCTGTTTCATAACTATATACAAGATTTTTCTTAGACCATGGGTCAAATGTTTTTAAAGGATACATTGCTTCCATTTCCCGTGGATATAGACGGTCATCGGGTATCATCATGCCTTTCCACAGCCATGTTGTGCTCGAGTTTAGTGATACAGCACTTCCCTGTGAGCGAAGAGGCTTTACAGAAAGATCTTTTCTACTACTTTTTATGTCTGCAACTTCTTTTATCATACGGTGCCGTGCAATTATCGGTTTTAGCCATTCCCTATATTCAGAAAGTGTTTTTTTCCTGCTTTTAATCAGGATCTCCATTCTTTCGAGCCTGCGCCCAACTGTGCTTCTGAAAACCTCAAGCCATTGGTTATATGCGTTGAATTTAGTTTCAAGCATTCTTCTTTCAACATCCGGAAGGTCTCTAAGATTTCCGGTTTTGATAGATTCTAAAGACTCCATCCTAAAAAAATCATCAACAACCGTGGGCATTATGTTGTTATTTCTCATAAAAGCCAGAGAGAGCCTTCCCGCACCCTGGCCGGTTCCCCCCACATGAAAATCCACCTGATCTACAAAAACACTTTTCAGGCGAAGATTTGCCGCTCTTTTTCGTTTAGCCTCGGGGCTTTTAAGATCAATAATATATTCCTGAAATTCATCATATTTTCTTTTGTCGTGCTCTACAAGCTCCAAGTCTGCAATGGATTGTGAAATGCTCGCCATTCCCTGCTTTATTTTACCTTCAAGCTGCTCTTTTTGGGCAGTCACAAGCTGATAATACTGCTGATGAACCGGGCTTACTTCAATTATCTCTTCAGGCTTTGCGGGATTCCAATTGTCTTTTGGAAGCTCAAACATAATGCTGTAGTACATCCCCATAATTCCGCCAGGCGCTGTTGTAGGATTTAAAAGAGTTTTTTGCTGGTCTTCTGCCTGTACAATAAAGCACGGACCCATATTCTCCTTTCCAAAAGCATTAGGATTTTGGCCTGTTGTTTCTTCGAGTTCATTATCTGCAAGAACAAATTTTCCCATAGGTTATGTTTGTAAATATGTTATATATTAAATTTGCTATAAACTCTTAGAACATGAACCAATAAAGTCCCAGAACAAGCATGACTATTCCAAAAAGCATTCCCAACACAGACATATCCCCGTCCTGGTGAGAGCCTGAATCAGGAAATTTAAATGTAAGCCAAAAACCGAATACCGTAAGCACAAATCCATAAATTTTCCTTTTGACTATTTCCGCAGGTATAAAATAAAATATCATATAGAACCCGCCGAAAATCAGAACCAGGCCTAAAATCATTATCGGATAAAGTGATTTATCGGTAACGCCTTCACGGTCAACTATCCGGTAGAGCATCATAACCCCTAATGCTACAATCAATCCCGCAACAAGTACAATCCAATCCATAAACTTACCAAAATACTATTTGTGTGCAGGTTATATAAAAAGTTTATATATAAGCCACACACATATTCTTATACAACACGAAATTAATCCTTTATATGGGGGGAATAAAATGGTTTGGGCACGAACAAAACTTACAATATTTGACAATATTTTTGAACCTCAGAAAGACATTCTTATGAATTTTACAGGACCTCACCCAGAACGCCTTTACAATAAGATACAGGCACTTTTAAAAGAAATTTTTGAAGTACCGGACAGCAAAATACAGGAAATGTTCTATACATGGGAGACTGTTTCCGGTCAGGATAAATTCAAGGTGCGATGGAGGCTTGTAAAAGACTATGACATATACAGCTACCTTCGTTTTGATGTTGTGCTTTCAGGCTCGTCCGCCAATAATTCAGGGCATGCCTCACTTATACTAAAGCCACGGTTCATAACAGAATATCCTCAGGATACCATAATACAGCAGTCAATACTTTATGAAATGGCACGGCGCTTTTGGCACACCGTATTCTACCACAGGAAAAGAATGGAATGGTTTGAAGAGGCAAGGCACCTTTCTGTTCAATACCAAAACGGCATCAAGCAATATTTTGAAGAGTTGAGGCACGGTGGCAGCTAAAAAAATAGAATATAAAGACGAGCTGCTTCAGGGACAGGATGTCATTGTAATAAAATTCAAAGGCAATGACCCTTTTGGAAAAATATACGGATCAATTGAAGGAATTGTAAGGCAGACTCTTGAAATAGATGCTCCTAAGTTTTTTGAAGACATGATTGGGTGGGACTTGACTGACGGCACATTTAAAGGTCGTTGGAGAGCAAAAAAGCCGGGCGACCGCTGGACTAAAATGTGGATAACTGTGTGGTGCTGGGGTGCGCAAAGCATAAAGGATAAGAACGGCTGGATGAACTTAAAGATAAGTGCCACAATAAATACAAGCATGTGGTATCATCACAGCATACAGAAAAGCCTTTGGTGGACTTATGCGTATGCATTCTACAATCGCCACAGAAGAAAAATGTGGGAAGAATACAGGGATTATCTTTTTGAGGTGGAAGAACGCATAAAAGAAGAACTTGGAATTTCAAGAAAAAGCCCGACCCAAGCGCATGCAGCGGGTTAACATCCAGAAGTATACTTTCTTTATTGTTTTATTGCGCACAAACCACACCAACAATAAAAATCATCTCGTTTTACTTAATGTGTTTTAGATTAACAAAAAAATCTGGAATTCCATTAATTATATCAAAAGTTTATAATATTTAATACGCGCAATCAAAGTAAAACTTCATCTTCTTTGTGCTTTTCAGATGATTCACTATCTGTTTTCGGCATGATGGTTCGATCTATTTCCTGAGGCAAATCCATAGAAATCCCGTCTTTTTTCATAAGGTCTAAAACAGTCTGTTTTTCCTTATAATACATGGATAAATAACGGGCAACTTCATGAAATGCAAAAATCTTTTTCTTTAAAAGCCAGCCTAAAAATATGTTTCTTAAGTTTATCTCTTTTTCAATATTCAAAAGTGTTGTGCCGTATTCCATGCTAACTTTCTCAACAATATAACTGTGGTGCTTTTCATGCCTGTCAAACACCGGCGACCATTGGAAGCTTTTTATGACCTGTGCTCTTCCTGTGTTTGGATCCACACTTTCTATTTCTGCCAATTCTTTTACTCTTCTTGCGGATTTTCCGAACTGCGATGCATGCGTTATTACAACAACCACATCAAGAGAATCTATAAGGGCTGGCGGAAGCTCGATTGGCGGCGTCTCCATTCTTTTTATGATATCCTCTACAGAACCCCCGTGTATTGTGCCCATTGAAGGGTGGCCTGATGCCATGCCCTGAAAAAGGACAGATGCTTCTTTACCCCGCACTTCACCCACAATCACATAGTCTGGGTTCTGCCTGAAAGATTCCTTAAGCAAATCAAACATGGTAACTTCACCGTATTTTGTGCCATCTTTTGTGACCGTACCAAAACCGGTTCTTGAAACTGCCGGTATCCAGTTATCGTGAGGTAGATTTATTTCGCGAGTATCTTCAATAGACACGATTTTGTCCTGCGGCGGTATGAATGATACCAGAGAATTCAAAAAAGAAGTTTTTCCGGCACCCGTTCCGCCACAAATTAAGATGTTGCTCCGGTGTTCTATCAGATACCATAAGTACGCCATCACTTCTGTAGATGTTGTCTTGTTATGTATAAGCTCAATAGAACTGTAAGGAATTTCTCGGAATTTTCTTATTGAGTATGTGGGGCCTTTTGTTGTAACATCCTCGGTCATTGTAGCATTAATTCTTGAGCCGTCAGGGAGAGACCCGTCAAGTATCGGTTCTGCATAGGATATATATCTTCCGCATCTCTCTGCAAGTTTCACAACAAACTCCTCAAGCTCTTTTTTGTCTTCATAAACGACCGTAGTCCTTACATTGCCGTATTTTTTATGAGTTATATATATCGGCACATTATTTCCGTCGCAGCCTATATCTTCTATGTATGTGTCAAACATAAACGGCTCTATTCTGTTTAATCCTACAAAAGTCACATATAAAAAATACATTATCCGCGTATATTGGCCTGGCTTGAATTTTATGCCGTATTCTTCAATTATCTCAAGTGTTTTTTTTTGTATATACGCTAAAATATCGTCTTGTTTCTTTAATGAGTGTATATCTTTCTCAAGAATTTTAGAAAGTCCGGATTCTATTTTTTTAACTGTTTTTTTCTCATCTTCAGTAAGTTCCGGCTGGATAATAGTGTATATTATTTCCTTTTCTTCATCACTCCATGATATATGGGCATATGCAAAAGGAGGTATTAGAGGGTATTTCACATCCAATTGGCTTAAATCATGCATTATGGGTAAAACCATGACTTTTTTTGGAATTCCAATTCTAAAACGCTTGACTTCTTCTAAGAAT
>JAGLIP010000009.1 GCA_023142905.1 Candidatus Aenigmatarchaeota archaeon
ATCTAAAAGAAATGGTTGAATGGCCTCTTAAGCAGCCGGAAGCATTCACAAATATGGGTATAAAACCGCCAAAAGGAATCCTTCTTTATGGGGTTCCCGGAACCGGCAAAACACTTCTTGCTAAAGCTGTTGCCAAAGAATCCGAGGCAAATTTTATATCCATAAAAGGACCGGAACTTCTAAGCAAATGGGTTGGAGAGTCTGAGAAGCATGTCCGCGAAATGTTCAAAAAAGCAAAACAAGTAGCACCATGCATAATATTTTTCGATGAGGTTGAATCAATTGCACCGAAACGGGGAAAGTCAGTAACAGAGGTTACTGACCGCGTCTTAACACAACTATTGACTGAACTAGACGGACTTGAAGGATTAGAAGGTGTTGTTATCATCGGCGCCACAAACAGGCCGGATATAATAGATTCTGCACTTATGCGACCGGGAAGATTTGACCGGCATGTGTATGTTCCAGTCCCTGACAAAGACACACGAAAAAAGATTTTTGAGATACATACCAAAAATATGCCTCTTGCAAAAGATGTAAATCTCTCGGTTATGGTTTCAAAAACAGATAATTATGTTGGCGCGGATATCGAGGCATTGTGCCGCGAGGCCGCAATAAATGCACTTCGTAAAAATATGGAAGCAAAGGAAGTAACGCTAAAAGATTTTGATGTTGCATTCGAAAAAGTGAAGGCGTCCGGTGATAAAAAAGCACAGGATGTTTTCAAAAAAAGGATCGAAGATACAAAAATACAGCCGCCTAAACAGGAATTCGGTTATGTCGGATAACCAATTTCTTTCTTTTTCTTATCGGCACGCAACCACCACTACATTTAAAAGTTGTTGTGATAAAAACTGTTTATGGTCACAGAAGACGAATTGATAAAAACAATAACAGAAGAAGCGTCAGTAACACGCGAAGAAGTTCTTGAAAAAATAGAAGAAAAAGAAATAGAATATTCTGGTCTTGTATCGCGTATAGGTGCTGTATATATTGTCGGGCGTGAATTCGGTGTTGAACTTGTAAAACCGACTAGTAAAAACCTTAAAATAAAAAATATAGTATCTGACATGAATTGTGTTGAATTTACAGGAAAGGTTATCCATGTTTCTGATGTAAAAGAATTCAAAAACGACAAAGGAGATGGAAAAGTCGCAAGCATAATTCTTGGTGATGAAACAGGCACCATCAGGCTTTCTCTTTGGAATGAAAAGGCCGATGCTGTTGAAAAGATATCTGTTGGTGATATTTTTGAGGTTCTTGGAGGATACACAAAAAAAGATTATCGTGGAATGCCTGAAGTCAGATTAAGCAAACTTGGGAACTTAAAAAACCTCGATAATGTGGAAATAACTGTTGCACAAACAAGCACACAAAACCAAAACGGCTACACGCACACAACGCTCGATAAAGTAAATGAAAATGATTTTATCAGCATAAAAGCACATATAGTACAAATATTTGAAAGAACCATCATACACTCACTTTGCCCCTCGTGTAAAAAAAAGATACAAGAAAACAAATGTGAAGTTCACGGCTCTGTTGAGCCGGAAAAATTTCTTGTTGTTTCCGGAGTTATTGATGATGGTTATGGATGTATAAACGCTGTTTTTTTCAGGGATGCTGCAGAAGCGGTACTTCAAAAAACAACAGAGGAAATAGAAACCGAAATAAAAGAAAAGGGTGAAAAATCATTTTTTAGTTCTCTTGATGTTCTTGGCAGCTGGTTTTTGCTAAAGGGTGTTATTAAAAAGAGCAACATATCAGAAATTTTAGAGTTTTCTGTAAAAGAGGCAAAAAAACCAGATATCATAAACGAGATTAACGAACTTTTGGGTGGATTAAAGGAAAAAGAAACAATTGAAACATAAAAGGTGAAATAAATGACAAAAGAAACAACAGTAGAAGATTTGCCCGGAGTTGGTCCGAAAACAGCTGAAAAACTTGCAGATTCAGGTTTTGATGACCTTATGTCTATAGCAACTGCCAGCGCTTCAGAAATTGCAGCCATTGCAGAAGTTGGCACAGGAACGGCAGCAAAAGTAATCGCAGCTGCGAGAAGCGCGCTTGAGATGGGTTTTGAAACCGGTCTTGCTGCACTTGAAAAAAGAGATCTTATCGGAAAAATAACAACCGGCAGTAAAGAAATAGATAATCTTTTAGGTGGTGGGTTTGAAACATCCGCAATAACAGAATGCTACGGTGCTTTTGGTTCTTCAAAAACACAGATAGCACATCAATTAGCTGTAAATGTCCAGCTTCCGAAAGAAAACGGTGGGCTTGACGGAACGACACTTTACATTGACACGGAGCACACCTTCCGGCCTGAAAGAATACAACAGATGGCAGAGGCCCTTGGAGTTGACCCCAAAGAAGCTCTTTCAAAAATATTTATCGGCAAAGCATACAATTCAGACCACCAGATACTCCTTGCAGACAAGGCAAAAGACATAATAAAAGAAAACAATGTAAAACTCATTGTTGTTGACTCACTTATGTCTCATTTCCGCGCGGATTATATTGGAAGGGGGTCGTTAGCAGACAGGCAGCAAAAATTGAACAAGCACCTGCATACACTTCAAAAACTTGCAGACACATACAATGCTTGTGTGTATCTAACAAACCAAGTGATGTCTAAACCAGATATGCTATTTGGAGACCCGACACAGGCTGTTGGCGGCCATGTGCTACACCATGCTGCAACATTTAGGCTTTACTTAAGAAAAAGTAAAGGGAATAAACGGATTGCAAAGCTTGTGGACTCCCCCAACCTACCCGATGGCGAGGCGGTATACGAAATACATACAGAAGGCGTCAGAGATTAATTTCTAGCAAGATTATTTAATTTATACTAATCTATAGAAATCAAACAAATATTAAAAAAGAAAAAGGCCTTACGGGCCTTCTTTTTTTATTTTTTTAGAATTTAAAATATATCTTTCTCAGATACAATAACAAAGTCGCCGACAGATTTTACTGAAGAGAAAGGAACCAAAAAACGCCCCATATCATCTGCCTGTAGTTGAATGTCGCTTGTAGCTTTTGTGGGCTCAACTAAAAGAAGATTCATCAGTTCACCTGTATCTGCAATGAAACTAACATCGCCAACAACACCGAACTTGCGACCGGTTTCGTCGCTTATTATTGTTTTTCCCCGTAGATCCCGTCCACGAATTTTTGTTTCTTTTACCATAAACATCACCTTAATATGTTTAGTTATTAGTGCGAAAAATTAATAAAGCTATTTAGAACACCACTTATAAAAACATCAGTAATTTTGCAGTGATTGCTGCTGTGAGTGTTGCAGTAAAATTAACAGAACCGTTCGTCATCTGTTTCTTATTTTCAAAAACAGCGCCTAAAACACTATCAATCAGGGATCCTAAAACCCCTGCAACAAAAACAGCTAAAAAAAGTTTAGTCCTATTAACTTCTAAATAAAAACTTGAAGCAAAAAAGAATGCTGCGGCGCCTATAATTGCGGCGCCGATTACTGCCGCAATAAGGCCCGTAATTGTTATTCCGCCGTTTGTTCCTTTAGGCACTTTTGTTTTTAAGTCTGTAATCATGCGCGGCTGTTCTTTTGAATGCGCGCCAATCTCAGAGCTTAAAGTGTCTGCAAGTGCTGCTGAAATGCTTCCAAGATACATGTATGGAAAACCAAAAACAGCGCTCATAAACGCAACAAGCCCGTTAGATATTACATTATCTAACCCGCGCACCTCATGTTCTTCATCCTTATTTTTATGTAATCTGTGTGTGGCGTAAATAGATACGGCCAAAAATAAAAAAAGAACAAACAACCAAACCCCTCCACGAAGATAAAAAATAATGACTCCGAACACAATAGACATTACCGTTGCTGTCGGATCAAGTGCTTTTGAACTTAAAACAATGGTGGCCACAATTATCACAACAAGAGACAAAACCAACCATTCAAAAAACATAAATACACCAACTTCACGCAGTAACCAAAAGGCTTTTTACTTTTGGGGCAAGAACATACGCGTATGAGCGCCCCTGCCTTTCACGCACGACAAGGTTTATTGCCTCAAGCCTGCGCAAAATGTTATTTATTGCCCTTAATGCGTGTGCTTTAGACTTATAATCTTTTTTGTAATCCAATAAATCAACAACCTCTTTGGGTGTAAGTGCTCCGCGTTTTTCAAGAAAGTCCATTATTGTTTTCTGTTTTTCTGTCAGAATTTTGAGATTTGTTGTTACTTCATCAATTGTATTTTGAACGGGCTGCTCGTCAAAATAAGACGAATCTATTATTTCTGCGTCTTGTTCCTGTGCCTTTTTTAAAAGAGAATTGCATAGTTTTAAAACCTCTCTTGGAAAACCACCGGTCCTTTTGTATATTTCACCAACAGCATCCATTGTAAACGGCTCGATGGATTTACCGCCAACAGCTTCTATGCGCCGTTTTATTAGCTGAACAACTTCATCTTTTGTAAGTGTGGTAAGTTCTATATCAGCTACAATCCGTTGAGAAAGTGTCTCTAATGATTTAAGCTGGTTTTCTCTTATTTTTGGGAGGCCGGCAAAAACTATTGTTGCTCCTTCCACTTGATCGGTTATTGTTCTTAACCATTCAAGCACTGGTGTGTCTGTTTCATGCGCCTCATCAACAAGTATCACTAGTTGTTTTCCTTTTTGCTTTTGTTTTATTTTTTCTGCAAGATTGTATATGTTTGTGTTGTCTTTTCTCAATGTTAGAAAAATGCGGCTCAAAAATGACTTATTCAGCAGGTTGTCCTTAAATACAACAACTATGTCCTCTTCTTTTGATGGTGGTTTTGGAAGATATAGGGTGTTATATTTGTCTGATATCCATTTTAAAAGTGTTGTCTTTCCGGCACCAGTTGAGCCTATAAGAAGTATGTGTTTTTGCTTTTCATCCAGATTAGCTGTAAGTGTGTCTATTTGGTTTTTATATCCTACAAGAAGTGTTGGCCGTATTTCGAGTGTGAATGGATTATGCGCCCACCCATGCTTTTCAAGCCACTTTTTTGTTGCTTCAGTTATAAAATCACCGATCCAGTAAAATCATGAAATTTTGGTTCATTTGATGTATTTCAAGCTTTTCAACCTTGATGGTTGAAAATCATGAAATTTTGGTGTATATTGATGGATTTCAAGCTTTTTAGTTGCTTGGGGTCCTAGGTTATACGCAATTAAAACTCTACAAACTATATAAAACCAAGAGATAAATTATTGTTATCCTGTTATTTTATAAATGTTGCTTTTTTGGCAGATATTCATATTAACTTCATGCGTGAACTTATGAGATGTTTTGTTGCTATTGATATAAAAAAAGAACTATTGTGTTTGATAGACTACATACAAAAAGAACTTCGTGAAGTTGATGGGCGCTTTTCTTTTATTTTGCCAGAAACCACCCACATAACCCTTAGGTTTCTGGGCGAGACAGATGATAAAACTTTGCGTGAAGTTACAACACAGTTGCGTGAAGTTGTTAAAAAACATCGGCCATTTGAATTAAATACAACGAATGTTGGTGTTTTTCAAAGAAATGGTATTGCGCATATAATTTGGTTGGGTGTGGAATTAAAAACAGAATTACAAACCCTTGTTAAAGACATTTCGAATATAAAACCGGAAGATGTTAGTGTTTTTAATAAGTTCACGCCACACATAACACTTGCCCGTGTGAAGTATGTGAATGATTCTCGTGAACTTAATAAGACTATTTCCGCTATGGGCAGAATACAAACAAAAAGCATACAGGTCAATGAAATAAAGATAAAAAAAAGCACATTAACACAACAAGGACCAATATACGAAGATGTAGAATCATTTAAATTGGGTGGTGAGTTTGCGTGAACAAAATCAATGAACAAACCATAAAAAAATTATGTCTCGTTCTTGCTATTTTTGGCATACTATTAATTTATATCTCTCAAGCAACACAAAACATAACATCCTATAAAATAAAAGACATTGATGAAACCCTTGTTGGTGAAAAAGTAAAGGTGTGCGGCATCTTGCGTGAACAAAAAGAAAGTTCTGGTGGCACATATTTTGTAAAACTCTATGACGACAAAAGCATTGATGTTGTCTTTTTTAAAAACAATGTGTTCAATATTTATGATTTTGATCTAGGAGATGTCGTGTGTGTAACCGGCAGAATAAAAAAATACAATGGATTTTTAGAGCTTATAGGTGAGGGTGTGCAACGCGTGTAATTCACGCGATTAATGATGTTTCACGCGAACCGCAACACCAGTATTAAAATCATCCATCTCTTTTTCATTCATTAGTGCTGTTCCGCATGAAAGTAGTTTATTCTTAGCGTCAACAACAAATACCGAATCACCCGGACGAATATTTTTATCCGCATATTTCACGAATTTTGCAAAAATGTTTTTTCCCAACGCGGCAAAATCAGTGACAGAATCGTCAACAACCACACAATATTTTTTCTCAGTTAACACAGTGTGTAGTTTTTTAGCGCCCTGAAACGAAGGCACAAATAACCCATCACTTGCACGAATAGTTCCGAGAAGTGTTTTTTCATCCCACACGCGCCTTATTCTTTTTGTCTTTTCAGAGATTTCAACAGTCGTTTTTTTAGAGAATATTTTTTTTGCGTTTTTTCCGTATTGGTATTGAACAATTGAGGAAATATTATCCATGGGGTCTGTTTTGTGTTTTGGTTTAAAATACCCAGGAACAATACTTTGGCCGAAAGGATATGTTGTTTTGAGTGTTGCAGGAATTTTTAATCCCATCCATTGATATTTACGGCTTTTGCTTGTGACTTGCTTTAATTGTTTTTTCGCACGATATATTTCCGGTCTGTTTTTTGACTCAATGCCGGTGTAAAAAAATGCGCGTTTTTTGTTTGCAGGCTCTTGTTTTTCAAGGTAATTATTGTGTTTTTGCAAGGCCTTGTATGCTTCGTATATTTTCGGGTGGGCTCTTGCGCGCATATCAACAAGATCCCATAGCGCGCCTCTTTGTATTGCGTCTTTTATTGTTCGTATTTCAGAAAATGTTACGAATAAATTGTGTCTTGCAAGATCTGTTTCAGTAATTTCTTTCGGTGTATTTTTGATGCAAATGGGGCATGTACATGGAAAATCTTCAATTGTGTTTAAGTCAAGTGTTCCTGTTGGTGTCATATATCTTTTGGATCGGGCAAAAATAGCATATGCTGCAGAATCAAAAACATCAATCCCCAAGGCAACAAGAAATGAAAATATCATTGGGTGTCCGCACCCAAATGCGTGTGTTGGTTTTGCTGAAGAGATATGTTTTTTTGTAGAGATGATGATATCTACAAGATCTTTGTATCTGTATTGTTCCATTAAGGGTACAATGCCGCCTATTGAAAAAATGTCGGGTTCTGTTTTTGTTACCTCTTTTGCCGCCTTTTGTCTTAAATCCCTGAAAATACCGCCCTGTACAGGCCCGTTAAGAAGTGCTGTACTACCAATATCGTTTTTTGCCTGCTTTATTCGTGTTATTGTTGTTTTAAGTTTTTCTGCTGCTGTTTTTCTTGTGTCTGTTGGCAGGGTAAATTCATCCAACGGAGTTATGATATCGGATCCTATTTTTTTTTGAAAATCAATGGTTTCTTTTGGCGTGATTCTAACAGAGCCTTTTGAATACATCTGAAATGTTCCGGAATCGGTGTATATCGGACCCCGCCAGCCATAGAATTTATGCAGGCCCTTGTTTTCTATCTCTTGTCGGTGTTTTGAATTTTTTATAATGTATGCATTTGTGATTAAAAGGTCTGCTTTGAATTTTCGCTTCAATTCTTTAGGGGTTATTTCCGGTTTATTTGGATTCACCACAATTGCTATTGTCGGGGTCTGTATTTTGTGTTTTTTTATTGACCAACTACCGATTCTTCCTGAAGCATCTCTTTTTTTGAGTTCGAACATAGTAAATGTTAGTTTGTGGGTTTCTTAAATTTAACACCCCAATATGTCGTTCATGATTAAAAAAACAAAAACAATAATTGTTGATTCCGGAAGATGTTCCTGGGGGAAATGTATTTTTTGCAGTTTCTCTAAAAAACCGAATACACAAGAAGCATCAGTTGAGCGGCTTAAAAGGGGTCTTGATTCAGCACTAAAAGAGGATATTTTTGAACTCAAATATCTAAATTCGGGTAGTTTTCTTGACGAAAAACAAATTCCAAAAGAATTTAGAAACTATTTCTTTGAAAAGTGTAACAGTTCAGGCATTTCTGAAGTCGTTGTTGAATGCCTTCCGGAACATGTAAATAAAAATGTTTTGCGGGATATTAAAAAAAGGTGTAAAAAAGTGCGCGTAAGTTTTGCTTTAGGCCTTGAAGTTGCTGATGATAAGGTTCTTAAAAAAATAATGAAGAGTTTTGATGTAAAAACATATGAAAAAACAGTAATTCTTTTGAAAAAATACGGCTTTGGTGTGCGCACATACTTGATGACTAATTTGCCAAATGTTCTTGAGGTAAAAAAAAGTCTTGAAAAATCTGTTGATTTTGCGCTCAAGAAGAGCGATTCTGTTGCAATAATAAACACATACCCGTATGGTTATTCTCCGCTTTTTTCAATGTGGGTTGAGCGAAAATGGACTCCATTGGATAAAAACGAGTTTTTTGATGTATGTGAAAAATACAAAAATAACAAAAAGGTTGAGCTCTTTTTTGATGATTATTTGACATACCCCAAATTTCCTGATTTTCTGAAACAAAAAATTGTGGGTGCTACAAGCGAATGCCTTAATCACGCGCACTTTGATGTGTGGCAGGAATATTTTGAAAGATTTTATGTTGTGCCGTCAATAAAAGAATATGCGCTTTTTCTTCCATGCGCGTTTAGAAAACCATATTCGCGGTCACAAACCCATAAAAAAATACTTGAAAGATTACAGGGGATTGCATCATATAAAAAAATACATCAAATAATGATTTCAACGCCGGGAATTATTCCGCGGGACTTTGAGAGCAAATACCCATTTGAATCTTATGACTGGCCTGAATGGGAAGAGACCGAGAAAATAAAAAAAGAATATATTGAAGTTACAAAAAAAAGAGTAAAAAGATATCTTTTAAAACACCAATACAAAAAGATATTTTCCTATTTCAAGTCAGAGTCAGAAAGTTTTATAGCACTTAAAGATGCGTGCGCAGAACTCAAAGTGCCGCTTATAACCCTACTGGATGAAAAGATGTATAAAGAAATAAAACACATGAACAACGGCAAAACACCAAATGCGATTTTAACGCAACGACGGCTTTTGGATTCTTTTGTAAAAGTGTTAAGAAAAAATATTGATGATTAAAATGTATTCTGAACGGATTAAAAAAATTCATGAACTTGTAAAAAAAGAAAATTTAGATGCTGTATTTTTAAGTGGTGTTGACTGCACAATACCGAATATTTATTATTTTACCGGATTTCTTGATGTATTCCCTTCCTCTTTTGTTGTTTCAGACAAAAGTGAGTGGCTTTTGACATTCTCACCAAGAAAAGCCAGGATCAAAACAAAAATAAAACAAGTCGTGGATCTCAACGATATAAGAATATCCGAATTCTTAAAAAAAAGAGGCCTTGATTGCGGGAGAATTGGGATTGACGGCAAAGAACAATACTCTTTTTTTGAGGCGCTTAAAAAGCAGCTTCCGGGATTGACGCTGGTTAATATTTCGACACAAATAAATTCTATTCGTTGCGTAAAAGATGATTTTGAGCTGCAGAAAATACGGACCGCGTGTCTTCTTACAGATGGTGTTATGGAAGATGTTGCTTCTGAAACGATTGTTGGGAAAAACGAACTTCAGGTCGCAAATATTATCAAAAAAGCCATGCTTGATAAAGGCAAAGACTGGGCATTTGACACAATTGTTGCCGGAGACACCAACTCGTCTTTTGTGCATCATGTTCCTGAAAAAATAAAATTTCGAAATATTGCGCTTCTTGATTTTGGTGTTAAGCATGACTATTATTGCGCGGATATGGCACGAATGATTTTGCTTGAGCGAAAAAAAGAGCACAAACGGGCTGTGGATGCATTAAAAGATGTGCATGCGCTTCTTGACGATTATGTAAAACCCGGGGTTCCTGCATGCAACATACATAATTTCGCAAAAAACAGGCTTATTGAATTGGGTTTTAAAGAAACTAATTTCGGTGAATTTCATGCACTGGGTCATTCTGTGGGGCTTGAAGCACATGACGGCTTTGGGCTGTCGCCAAAAAACACACAGCCAGTTTTGGAAAATATGGTGTTGACTTTAGAGCCCGCAATATATTTTCCGGGTAGTTTTGGTGTACGGCTTGAAGACACAATTGTCGTTACAAAAACAGGAATCAAAAGGCTTACTAAATCAAGTTATGATTCGTAACCACATTATTTTTTTCTTAAGACATACATTGGTGTGATTTTAGAATATTCATTATCTTCAGATTCAAAAACATCCACTATTTCAAAATATTTTTGGTATTCTAGTTCTTCTTTATCCCGATAATTATAAACAAAAACTTTGTCTATAAATTTAGTGCTCCAAAAATTCCAAACAATGTCAAGTATTTCATTTAGATTTTCAAACCCAGTATTAAATCTTTCATTGTTTCTTATTCCCGCAATCATTTCTTTTGGTTTTAAAAAAGTGGCTAAATGTGTTTTAGTGTCATACGATAATATCTGCAACTCTAATTCAAGTTCTAACGCACTTTTATATGTGGGTTTTTTATCTGAAAATTTATTCAAAAGATTTTCTAAATTTTTAATTTTATTTTCTTTTGGGATACAGAATGCGCGAGTTATAAATACGCCGTTGGATTTAAGAAGTCGGTGTATTTCAGACAACAATAAATCTCTTTTATCCCATGGAATGTTTGGCAGAACGGCATCGCCAATAACCACATCAAACTGCCCGCTTTTTAAGTGTGTTTCAATCCAGTTTGATACCACAATTACTTCATCCGGGTTTTTTGTTTTTAAAAGAGAATTCATTGCTTCTATCATTTCTTGGTTTATATCCACAATTGTTGTTTTAAAATTAAATTTCGTTAGTATGTCTCTTATTTCCGGGGTTGCTCCAAGAACTAGTGCTGTTTCTGCGTTGCAGTTATCTTTTTTTTGTTTCAGCCAGCCATTATATTTTTCAGCTTCTTCCCGTGATATGCGGCTCGGTGGCGTAAAATAAACATTCCACATATTTGCTATTTGTTTCCAAACAATTGATGTGTTGGCTATGTTTTCAGACATAACAATAATAACACCATTGTTTTATTAAATATTGTGTTTCAATCCAATTATGGTTACCCCAACATGTGAATTAGTTAGAATACAAACTCAAGACAATTTAGAACTTCAGGGGCTATTATATAAACCAAAAATAAAAACAGATAAGATTTTGATTCACATACACGCATTGATTGGAAATTTCTATGAAAATTTGTTTATAGATTATATTGCAAAAGAAGTTGTTTCAAAAGGATTTGCATTTTTAACATACAATAATCGCGGTGCGGGGATTTTAGGGGAATTTATCAAAAAAGAAAAAACTAAAAGAACACACATACAATCCGGCGGAAGTGTTGAAAAATTTGAGGATTGTATTATGGATGTCGGTGCCGGAATTGATTTTGCCGCCAAAAAAGGGTATGATTCAGTTGTTTTAGAAGGCCATAGCCTGGGCTGTCAAAAAATAGCATATTATCGATCCGAAACAAAGGATAAACGAGTTAAAAAAATGGTCTTTTTGGCGCCTGTGAATGATATAGCCTATGTGAAAAGAGTGTTAGGTGAGAAATATAATGAATTTTTAAATATTGCAAAAAAGTTAAAAAATGAAGGCAAAGGCAATGAATTAATCCCGAAAGAAATGGCGTTTTATCCTATGATGACCGTAGACAAATATCTTGATTTCGTCGACCCAACAACGGAACATGGAAAAGTATTGGATTATTCCGGAAGCCTTAAATGCCTTAAAAAAATAAATTGCCCTTCACTTGCGATTTTTGGTTCCGATGATGATTACGAAGACCAGCCAGAAAAAACCTTGTCGTTTCTAAAAAACAAATTTAGTTGGGATACGGAATTAGTATGTAATGCAGACCATTGGTTTTTCGGAAAAGAAATAAAATTAAGTAAACTCATTTCTTCAGGGATTACAAAACTATAATTCTAAAAATATTTTTCTGCAGATTTTATAGATGCTACAACCAATTTTGCTGCGCCTACAAGATCATCCAAATTCACTATTTCTGTCGGGCTGTGTATGTGTCTTCCAGGAAGCGATATCAACCCGGTCGGTATTCCTTCACGAGACATGTTTATTATTGTGGCGTCTGTTGTTCCAAATCTAAGACCTATTTCGAGCTGGTGTTTTATTTTATTGTTTTTTGCAGTACCAACAAGCCATTCTTTTATATTTTTTCGTATGAGAAGTCCTCTTCCTTCTGCGTCTGCAAGGGTTACTATTGGCCCTTTGCCAAGAATTGTTGATGAATCTGATTTTGTTATTCCCGGCATATCTCCGGTAGAGGTTATATCAATAACAAGAGCAATATCGGGATTTATTCCAAATGCTGCTGTTCTTGACCCTTTAAGGCCTACTTCTTCCTGCGTACAAAAAAGAAAGTGCGCCTCACCGGAAAAATTGTTTCCAATATTCTTTATTGCCTCAACCAATACGGCGCAACCGGCTCGATCATCAAATGCTGTTCCCCGTACGGAATTATCCTGAAGCTCTACAAAAGGAACATCGAAGGTTATTTGATCACCAATTTCAATTCCGTGTTGAATCAATAAATCTTTTTCTTTGTTTTTAGCATTATCTTTATCTTTTTTTTCTTTATCAATAAGGCCAATATCAACGAATAATTCTTTTAATTTTGTAACTTTTTTTGATTCGTCTGCTTCTTCAAAAAACGGACCCTTACAGACAATCACACCATTGATTTCGCGATTTTTTGTGTGTATTTTTACAGGTGTCATAGGGGTTATTTTTTCTGAAATTCCGCCAATTGGTGTTACTTTAATATAT
>JAGLIP010000090.1 GCA_023142905.1 Candidatus Aenigmatarchaeota archaeon
GCTTGCTGCGATTGGGTAATTTATTGAAATTTCGGAAACACACTGTGAATTTCCTGTAAATCTAAAGAATAATAATCTTTTAGTCTTTAATGGGTGATATTATAAAAACTAATTTGAATTAAAAAAATAGAAAAAAGAAGGAGCTAAAAAGCTCCTTCCTAAAGGTATAATTTTTTATGCGTCGTTTTCAGTTTCGTCGTCTTCAACAACTTCTTCTTCGTCTTCAACAACTTCTGGAGCGTAGGTTGTTTCAGTTACTGTGTCGCCCTGAATCTCAACCATAGCGCCGGTTAGTGTACCGCCCATAAGCTTTAGACCTGCATTTCTTGTTTGGTCTGCACCTGCACCAGCTACAACGATTGCAGCTTTTCCTTCAGCGAAAGCACCGTCAATTGCTTGTACAATTGCTTTTCCTGCAAGGTCAGCCCACTGTGCTTTGGTTGGGGTTTTTCCTTCAACTGCAAGCTCTTCTACAAGGCTGTTTGCGTATGGTCCGCCCATAAGGACAAGGTTTTTAGCTGTTTTGTCAGCTTCAGCTTCAGATGCAAGTTTTGCGATTCCGTTGCCAAGGTCAACTTGTGTTACACCACCAGCTACTGTTTCAACAGTTGAGCCAAGTCCTTTGATTGTAACTGTTGCTTTAACCTGGTCTGAAGGGATTTCAAGAACAACTTTGTCTGAATCTGCGTTGTCTTCTGGAGATTCGATTACAGTACCGTATAGTGTTCTTACATCATCGTCTTTTGCAGCCATGTTTGTTCCATTCCATGTAACATCGTTTGTGTCTGCGTCGCCGTCAGTTGCTCCAAGGTAGTCGTATGATGAACCAATTGCAACCGTTATGTCTTCACCAACAGTAGTAGGTTCTACAATAGTTACAAGACCGGTTGTTGCATTGTAGCTTACAGCCATTGTTGTGTCGTCTGATGTCAAAGAGAAGCTGTCTTCACCAGCCTTTGCCTGTTGTATGTCGCCGTCATCGTTCTTGAACGCCATCTCATTTGTTTCTGAAAGGTACATGTAATCGCTTTCTTCAGTGCCTGTGTCTGCTGTAACAGAGAATCCGTTGCCGCTTCCGTCAATTGCCTGAAGCACAAGAACCTTCTGGTTGTCTTTAGTGCCGCCGTTTGTTGTTCCGTCAGACTTTAGCTTGAAGTCAACTTCGTCAAAGTAAAGCTCGTATGTCTGAACACCGGTTTCTGTAAGTTCTGTGAACTCAACTTCAGCATAGTCGTTTGGAAGCATTATTGAGCCGCCAATAGCCACAACTGCCTCGTCCACTTCGTCGTATTTCTGGTTGTGGTTAGCACCGATTGTAAGCTTTCCTTCGTCGTCGTCATCAGCATCCACATACCAGACCCATTCAGCATCTTCTTCGTCTTCAGGTTCGCCGTATGTTTCCATGGAATCGTCTGTCTTGACTGTTGTTGTTAAGTCGGTTCCAACAGTTACAAGAACCTGTCTTGTCTCGACATCGTCTGTATAAAGGATGCTTTCAACCTTTACATTGATTCCTGTTGAGCCGATTTCTTCTTCATCGCCAGCGTTTATAAATTCTGTTTCTGCTCCTATTTTGAATGCTGCAGAACCTGAACCGATTGCGGTTACTTCAACAGTTTTTCCGTTTATCTCAACAGAATTTCCTGTCTTAAGGGCTGTTTCTGTTCCTTCAGAAAGTTTTATGCTGTCTGTTGTTCCGTTTGTAACTTTGCTGATTGTAAGGGACTTTCCAAGCATAGTAATTTCTAGTGTGTCTGAGTCGTCAACAGCAGTGTGGTTAAAGTCGCTGTCGTCAATCACGAACCTGTAGCCAATCGCGTCCTTTGCATCTGTTCCCATGACAATTTCGCTAGCAAATTCTTCATCTTCTGTGGCGCTAACCATGATTACAAGACCATTTCCAAGAACGATTTGCTCTTCTACATCCACATCTTCGCTGTTCCATGTTATTTTTGTGTCAAGAAGACCGGAAACATCGTTGTCTTTGTATGCTGATTTGTCAAGAACATCGTTTACTTCCTCGCCCAAAGACACATCGTCAGATTCAGCGCCTGCGATTATTGCTGCTGCAGCTGCGTCTGCTGTTGCTCCGTTTTGTGCGATTGCTGCACCTACATTAATTGCACCGACGATATCGGCTGCGTTTGCATCTGTTCCAACTACTACAACTGTGTTTGCAGCAGTCATTGTATCAAAGTTGTCTAGGGTAAAGTCTGCCAATGCCGGGGTTAAAAGTGTTGCTCCGGACATAAGTAGGCCTACGGCACCGCTTAGAACTTGTTTAATTCTTTGCATGGTTACATGCCTCCATTTAAATTATGGGTTTATCTCCCATGGTTTTTTGAATGTCGACCACTCAAAAATATTATTTTTGTTGTGGTATTCTTTTATTATTCTATTGTGTGGCCAAACATCCTGCACACTCTTTGTTTCGGTGGTTATATATACTTGTCGCAGGACAGTTGCACATATAAAAAACACACCCTAAAAAAAGCATTATTTTTCAATTTAAAGCCTAAGTAAAGCTTATAATTGTTCCAAAAACAAAATTAAACAATAGAATTAAAAATAAAGCAATAATTTGCATTTTACTTTTTGAAACCACGAACACCTCGCATTTTGCAGGAAAACCCCAAATGTTTCGAACAACAAATACATTTAATTAATTTATCCATCTCAAAAACAAGTAATGATAAGAAAAATAAATACCTCCCCTGCAGAAACTCTTGTTTTGGGTGAACTCCCTAAAGGGTGCAGGCAATGCATCAAAGGAGAGAAACTTGTGCTTTTTGTGCATGGCATCTGCCATCGTGACTGTTTTTATTGTCCGTTGTCAGAAAAAAGAAAAAACAAAAAAACAACATCTGCAAATGAGGTCGAGGTAAAAGAAGAGAAAGATATACTAAAAGAAGCACAACTTTCAGGCGCATTAGGAGCCGGTATAACCGGCGGCGAGCCGTTGATAAATCTTGAAAATACCCTGCATTATATAAGACTACTAAAAAAAACATTCGGCGAAAAATTTCATATACACCTTTACACTTCAGGAGATCACGCAGATGAAACCACATTAAAAGCGCTTGAAGATGCCGGTCTTGATGAGCTAAGATACCACATAAGGCACGACAATTGGAAAATATTGAAAAAAGCACAAAACCGAAAATTTAAAGTTGGTGTTGAGATTCCGGCAATTCCCGGCGAGCTCGAATACTTAAAAAAACTCACAACCCATCTTGATAAAACAGGCATTGATTTTCTTAACTTAAACGAGCTTGAGGTATCGGAGCTGAGCGCTAAAAAGATGGCAGAAAAAGGATTTAAAACCGATGGCGCGTGGTATAATTCTGTTATCGGCAGCAAAAAGACAGCAAAAGAGTTGGTTGAATTTGCAGCAAAAAATACAAAAAACATTTCCATTCATTTCTGTGAGTCAAAAGTAAAAGATGCGTACCAATTCAAAAACAGGCTGAAGCGGCGAGCGAAAAACATAAAAAAGCCGTTTGAGACAATATCTAGCGGATTTCTTCTTAAAAAAGGCGCAGTTCTATCCAAAAACCCAAAACACGATATCCTAAAAATTAAACACGAACTAAATTTAAAAGACACTGATTTTTTTGTGCGCCCCGAAAAGAGCAGAATTGAAATGTCTGTAAGCAATGCAAAAAAAGCATCAAGAAGAGGTTACGAAGCACAGGTAATAGAAGAACTTCCATCCGCCGATGCATTTGATATGGAAATAACGCCGATAAAATCAAAAAAGCAATCTTTTTAATACCTTGTTGAAAATATAGTCTTGGCTGTGATTAAACCGCCCCCGTCTGAACCAAAGATGAAGATAAGAGTAGCTTATGAGCCATTAATTAATTTATATGTGATTTAGATGGCGGCATTGTGGAATATAGTTGCAGGAACCATAAAAGAGTCAGACATTATTCTTGAGGTGGTTGATGCGCGATGCGTTACGGATACAAGATCCGAAAAGCTTGAAAAGCTTGCAGAAAGATTTGATAAAAAAATTGTGCTTATCATAAATAAGACTGATTTAATTTCCAATAACTCTCTTAATGTTTTGAAAAAAAATATAGACCTCGCAAGAGTTTTTGTTTCAACAAGAAAAAGGATGGGGACGAGAGAGCTTAAAGAGGCAATATTTAAACGGTCGAAAAAAAACGAATCTGCAAAAGTCTGCGTCATAGGATATCCAAACACCGGAAAATCATCCATAATAAACTTACTTATAAGAAAAAAGAGCGCAAAAGAATCCTCGCAGCCAGGATACACAAGAGGAACGCAATGGCTGCGATTGAAAGACAACATAATGCTTTTAGACACACCCGGCGTTGTTCCGCAGGATGAATATTTTTCTGTTCTTAAAAGCAACATCCGTCCGGAATCTGTTGAGGATCCGGAATGTTTTGCAGAAGAGCTATTGGAAAAAATAAAAAATGCCAAAGATAATAATATCA
>JAGLIP010000091.1 GCA_023142905.1 Candidatus Aenigmatarchaeota archaeon
TTATTGATGGGTGCGCAAATTTATGGAACTCTATTACTCATACGAAAATGTAAATCTATTGATAATACTTATTGGAGCAATCCTGATACTGCACATGGTAACCCTAAAAAAAATAAAGAAAAGAACCGTCCTTTTTGCAAACTACGAAATATTGGAAAAATCAATGGGCAAAAAACTATTCAGAAAGAACTACATCCCTTTAATTTTACGCTCCATGGCCGTTCTCATGATAATTCTTGCAATATCAAACCTCACGATAACCGTTGTTATGAATGTAGCTAATGTCGATTTTGTCCTTGCATTGGATACATCCCCCACAATGAGCACTTCAGATAACGGTAATTTCACACCCAATAGGTTAAGCGCCGCAAAGGATTCAGCCATAAGCGTTATGAATTCAGTGCCTAAAGGAACCAGCTTCGGTCTTGTAAGCTTTTCAGGGAAAAGCTACATTAAAAAAGAACTTACAGATAATCATGATGATCTTAAGGATTCTATAAGGTATCTCGAATTTGAAGGCCCCGCAGGAACAGCCACAGGAGATGCAATAATAACAGCATCAACAATGCTTGCAAACACAACAAAAAAGAAGGTAATAGCTCTTTTGACCGACGGGGAATCAAATGAAGGAGTTTCAGTAAACGAGTCACTAAAATATGCCATGAATTACAACATAATCATATACACTATAGGCATTGGCCCAAGGAATGAAACAGAAGCAAATGCTTCAATTGAAGTTCCCGAATACCTTAAAGGAAAAAATGCCACAACATATAGTGTTCCTATCCTTGATGAAAACACACTTATAAATATCGCAAATAAAACAGGCGGAAAATATTATCATGTAACAAACAAAACAGAGCTTGACAGCGCATTTTACGGAGCGATATTACGGGCAAACTCAGTTGAAATAAACGCAAGAAAATGGGCACTTTTATTCGCGATTTTTCTTCTGATGATAGAATGGGGTTTAGGCGCTACAAAATACAAAACAATCCCTTAAAAATTATCTTCCTGCCCCCCACATCTCAAACCACTTCATAAGTGATTTTATGAAAGGGTCATTTGTATAATATTTAATAAAACCCGCCTTACTTCTATGAAATTGTGTTTCTACATCCTTTTCCTGGGACGCGGCCATTCGTTCAAATTTTTCTTTTACCTTATCAAGATTCGCCTCACTGATATGTCCGGAAAAAGGATCTGAAAGCCTAAAATGGCCTGCCCCTTCAGGCAAAAACGAATCCCTTACATCCCGAAGCATTATGCCTAAAACACCGTCAAATTTAGAAGCGGCACTTTTAAGGGATTCTTCCCACCCATCGCCACAGGAAATAAAATCAGACACAATAAAAAGAATTGTCCTGTTGCGGCCTATTTTTACAGCAAAATCAATTGCTTCTTTCAAATTTTTTGAGCCGCCGTATTTTTTCTTATCGACAAGGTTCTCCAACACCCTATAATATTGAACAGATTCTCTTGAAGGCGGAATGAATTTATGGACTTTTTCATTGAACATGGCAAGTCCTGCATTGTCTCCAGTCTCTATTGCAGCATAAATTATTGTTCCAACGAGAATTGCAGCATACTCGCTCTTAAGCTTGTCCTGTGTGCCAAAAAGCATGCTTGCGGAAGTATCAAGAAGAACAAGCACATCCAAATCCCTCTCTTCCTCGTATATTTTCACATAAAGCTTATCCACTTTGCCCGAAGTCGACATTCTTGCAGACACTTTCCAGTCAATCATCTTGGCATCATCTGCAGGCATATACTTCCGGATGCCTGCAAACTCAACCCCCTGTCCCCTAAAAATCATCTTATATTTAAGTACAAAACGAAAAATATCTATCAGTTTCTTTACATTGGCATCCACTTCCTGCATAAGTTTTTTTATCTCAGGAGGAATGCCCTGTGATTTTCTTTCAGAATCCGCAGTTTCATGCTCTGTATTTTTAGATTTTTTTCGCATAAAAACTATGTGGTTTTTAGGGCTAATAAATGTTTTAGAGTTTTTAAGAAGATTCTTTTTTAAAATCAAGGAACCGGCACTTTCTTTAAAATCTCTTTGATAATCTCATCCGTGTCAAGCTCAATAGCCTTTCCTTCATAATTTAAAATTATCCTGTGGCGAAGCACATTATGGGCAACATTCCGCACATCTTCAGGGATAACATAAGGCCTTCCGGCAAGAAACGCCGATGCTTTGGCAGTAATATAAAGCGCAATAGATGCCCGCGGGGATCCCCCCCAATCAATATATTTGCCATATGAAAGCCCATAGCTTTTAGGATTTCTCGTAGCATCAACTATATCAACAAGATATTCCTTAATTTCCGGAGCGAGATATATTTGCTTTACAATAGATTGAATCTTTGTAAAATCCGCGGCATCAAAAACCGGCTTTATGTCAACAGCATCAAAATTTTTGGTCATGGTATTACTCTCAACAATTATAAGCTCCTCTTTTTTTGGAGGATAATTTACAAACACCTTAAACAAAAACCGATCAATTTGCGCTTCAGGCAGTGGGTATGTACCCATCTGTTCTAGTGGGTTCTCTGTTGCAAGCACAAAAAAGGGTTCTTCAAGTGAAAATATCTCTTTTCCAATAACTACCTGCTTCTCCTGCATCACCGAAAGCATCGCAGACTGCACTTTAGGCGGCGCCCTGTTAATCTCGTCGGCCAAAAGAAAATTTGTAAAAACAGGCCCTTTTACAGTATAAAATCCTTTTTCAGGACTGTATGCCGTAATACCCGTAATGTCTGCCGGAAGAAGATCCGGTGTAAACTGTATTCTCTGAAATTTTGCACCCTTTACAGTCCGCGCCAAAGTCATTACAAGAAGCGTCTTTGCAAGACCCGGAGCACCTTCTAAAAGTATATGCCCCCGTGAAAGCATGCAGGTTATAACTGCATTTAAAACATCTTTTTGACCGATAAATACCTTGCCAACTTCATCTCTTAATATATCTATCTTAACCATATATTCCTCAATCTTATGCTGAAGCTCTTCAAGTTCTTTATCATCCATCAAAAATCACGCAATTTTGAATCCTCAAATACTTTAATTTATATATAGGCTGCATATATATAATTTATGGATTATAATGACCCATAAAAAATGAGGTGTGATTATGGCCGATAACAAAACATCACAAAAAGAGGAAAAAATAACAAAAATATTCCAAAAAATATTTCAGGATGTGCGCGGAGAACTAACAACCATAAAACAGGAAAAAACAGACATTGAAGGAAATCTTGATAAAATAAAAACAGATCTTAAAAACATCCAGCTAAAAGAACTTGAGCTTCACGACCTTATTACTGAATTCGCAAACAAGGAAAGCCATCTCAATGCAAAAAGACTTGGTGTTGAAAAAAAGCTCGACACAATAAATGTAAAAATTGAAAAACTTTCAAAAATACAGAAAGATCTTTCAGAAGTATGGGCTTAAAAGCATTTTTTAAGTTTTTTTCGGACATTGTATCTTTTGCGCCCAATACAGGTTATTTTTCATGGAACGAAAAAACACAATAAAAGAATCAGACATAAGAAAAAACAAATTGATTAGTGAAAGGTATACATCTACAAATCCTATAACTAGCCCGAAAATAAAAAAAATAAAAGCAACCATAAAACGGGCAACAAACACATACAAAAATGGATTAATAACCAAAAATCATAATGCTTTGGCAACAGAAAAACCTAAAAAAAGCATCGAATTTAAAGGGGGGGGAATGAAAAATTTGGTAACAAAAGCAGCGGATAAAAAAAATAAAAAACCATCCCCCACTCAAATAAAAAAAGAAGATAAAACACCAATGCCAAACACAACTAAAGAAAAAAAAGAAACCGCCCCTAAATTAAGCCATATTCTTAAAACCGCAAGAAAAGAAAACAACATTTCCGAAGAAACAAAACAAGTTTTTGAAAAAGATGTGCGGGCATTAGATCTTTTGTTTCGGGATGGTGTAATTGATTCAACAACACTTGATAGAACCAAACAGAAAATAGCCATAAATATAAAATCTATAGAGCTGCTACACAAAAAAAAGATAGAAAAACAGGAATTAGAAGAGTTGCAGAAAAAAATAGATACTATGATTATGCAAACCCTGCATGCCGGCTATTTCTTAATAGACACAGAAGAACTAAAACAAGACTTAGACGCGCTTAAAAAAACATACGAACAAGGGCTTATATACAAAGGAGAATACGAAACAAAAAAGAATATGCTTGAAGAAAAGCTTCAAAATCAGGATTTAATTATATCCAAAATAGACATCGTATTTGAAGAATACAAAAAAGGAATAATAAAAGAAATTGATAATCGGGAAAGAAAAATAAGCAATCTTAACAGCACAAATAACGAAGAAA
>JAGLIP010000092.1 GCA_023142905.1 Candidatus Aenigmatarchaeota archaeon
TTTGCTTTGTTATTTTGTTGTATTATTGTTCGATAATAAAAGTGTGTTTTAACCGGACTAAAACAACATTTATAAGTTTTTGGCGACTATTTTTTGTATGGCGGCTAAGACTATTGTTCCTTCTTCAAATTCTTTTCTTCCAAGCACTATCCAAATCGGTGTCAAGCCCAATCAATTAGATCCTATTGGGGATGAAACAAAAAAAAGAATAGAAAAAATGTATTCTTTGTCTCCCGAAGATGTTCGTGTTGTAGATAAGTTTACACTTGATTTGGGTTTGTCTGAAGAAATTGTAAGAGAATTAGCAGATGCTCGTTTTGTTGATAATATAGTGAATGAAACTACAACAAATACCCCTTTTATGTCTCAACAAGAATATGATTGGGCAATTGAGGTGGGGTTTAAGCCAGGGGTTAAGGATAACAGCGGGGATGCAGCGAAAAGTACAATAGAAAGCCATCTTGAGAGAGAAATAGATGATGGAAAAGTTTATGCTTCTAGGACATATCTTTTAAAGGGTAAAGGCCTTTCGGAATCAGATGCCAGAAGGATTGTTGGTGTTCTTGCAAATGACCAGGTGCAGGAATTCAAGATAATGCCTTATTCTGAATACGAGCGTGATGGGGCCGCGCCGTGGCTTCCGAAAACAGAGGCAGACCACAAGCCAGAGGTTAATTATTTTGATATAATCAACATGTCTGATGATGAACTTATTGAGATTAGCCAGGATCGCTCACTTGCTCTTAATCTTATCGAGATGCAGGAACTTCAGAATTATTTACAAAAGCCTGAAGTGATTTCGGCAAGGAAACTGGTTGGCCTTTCAGAAGAGATGAGCGATGTGGAACTTGAGAAGCAGGCACAAGGGTGGAGTGAGCATTGTACACACAAGATTTTCAATGCCAAGATAACTTATAATGATACAACAGCCGATCAAGTTGAAGAAATTGATAGTATATTTAATACATACATACGGGAGCCTACAAGAAAGATACAGGACGAAAAGAAATGGATTGTGTCTACACTTTCTGATAATGCAGGTGTAATCGAATTCGCCCCTGGATGGTATTTTGCTTACAAGGTTGAAACTCATAACAGCCCTTCAAATGTTGAGCCATATGGCGGCGCTATAACCGGAATTGTCGGAGTCTTTAGAGACCCCATGGGAACAGGTCAGGGCGGAAAAGTCTGTATGGGAACATACCAGTTCTCAACAGGTTTTCCGGATTATGCGGGCGAGTTTATGCCGGGTATACCTCCAATGCAGCTGCTATCTGAAGTCATACGAGGAGTCAAGGATGGCGGAAACAAAAGCGGAGTTCCAACGGTGATTGGCGGCGCGCGCTTCCATGATGGACATATGGGTAAATGCGCTATACATGTAGGCTCGGGATCCACAATGCCTGCGGATGTTAACGGTAAGGGTGGGGCGTATAAGAAAGCAGAAGTCGGTGACCGAATAGTTATGGTCGGAGGCTTGATTGGAAAAGACGGCATCCACGGGGCGACTGAATCATCGCTTGAGCATGGGGGGTGGATATCTGCTCAGCATGTGCAGATAGGCGATCCATATACTCAGAAAAAGGTGCAGGATTTCATAATTGAAGCCCGTGATTTGGGTCTATACAATAGCATAACAGACAACGGCGCAGGCGGGCTTTCATCTTCTGTGGGTGAAATGGCCGAAGAGACAGGTAAAAATGGCGGTTGTGTTTTAAACCTTGACTACGCGCCTTTGAAGTATGACGGCATGGATCCGTGGGAAGTGCTGGTATCTGAATCACAGGAGAGGATGACACTTGCTGTTTCTGATGAGAATATGAACAAGCTTTTTGAGCTTGCAAAAAAGCATGATGTTGTCATGACCGATATCGGGGAATTCAATGATGCCGGGTATTTTGATGTCAAGTGGGAAGACAAGACAATAGCGTATCTTGAAATGGATTTTATGAACAATGGAGTTCCCCAGATGGAGCTTGAGGCAGAGTGGATACCGTCGGAACTTATTGAGCCTAAGATTGTTAATAGTCTTTCAGAGGTTGTTGACGAAAACACAATATTTATGGGCGACACATTTCATGCCGATATGCTTAAAGCGATTCTTTTAGACCCCAATGTTGTAAGCATGGAGTATATCCAAAGGCAGTTTGACCACGAAGTACAAGGAACAAGCGTTGGACCCAAGCACTTTGTCGGTAAGGATTCTGATGTTGAGGGAGATGCTGTTGCATTTGCGCCGGTTCTTGAGATAAACAATGGGATTATTGCATCACAGGCGATAAATCCTGAACTTTCAGAGATTGATACTTACGATATGACAAAATATGTGATTGATGAAGCTATAAGAAAGATAATTGCCGTTGGCGGAGATATTGACGATATTGTGCTTTGCGGGAATTTCTGCCATCCTTCGCCAATATATGATGAGAACAACAATCCTGATGGAAAGTATAAGGCAGCCCAGCTTGTGCGTTCAGTCAAAGCCCTTGAAGAGTGCTGTCTTGGTTTTGGGACCGCAGATATCACAGGCAAGGACTCTATGTCAATGGACGGACGGCTTAAAGATGAGGATGGTAATGAGATACGCGTTTCAGCACCTCCAACACTTCTTGTTTCGGGTATCGGAATTATTGATGATGTGTCTCGTTGCATTACAATGGATGCTAAGATGGCGGGTGATTCAGTATATGTTTTAGGGGTAACTTCGGATGAGCTTGGAGCATCTGAATTTTACCGTTCATTTGGCTTTTTGGGAAAGAACGCACCTAAAGTTGATATTGACACAGCAAAAGAGACATACCGCGCAGTGTCTTCAGCAACAAAAGAGCAGTTGCTTGCATCTGCGCATGGTGTGTGTGAAGGCGGTCTTGCGGTTGCTCTTTCAAAAGTAGCGTTTGCAGGCGGGTTTGGGATGGATGTTGACCTATCATGCGTTTCAAATGATATAGCTGGTGAAGAATATGTGTGGGATACTAAAATTCTTAATTCTAAATCTGCATCAAGGCTTATAGTTACAGTAGCTCCTGAGGATTGCGGGCGGTTTGAAAATATCCTTAAAGAAAGAGGGGTTGTTTATGGTGATGTGGGTCGGGTGACGGACAATAATACATTCCATGTAAAAGGTGTTTCAGGAAAAACAATCATGAATGAGGATATATACAGCTTGAAGGGTGCTTATAAAGGCACATTTGGTGGTTTTTGATGCGTTCTGCAAATGCTTTGGTAATCAATGGTGCCGGAATCAACTGCGAATTTGAGACAGCTTATGCGTTAGAGGCTGCAGGTGCTGATGTCGATATAGTTCATGTGAATAAGATTCTTGAATGTAGTGGCAATGTGCTTGAAAATTACCAAATGCTTGTACTTCCGGGCGGTTTTTCATACGGGGATGAGATTGCGGCTGGAAAAATTTTAGGCGATAATCTGAAAAGCAAAATCGGCGATTATCTTCAGCAATTCATAAATGACGGTTATCTTGTTAAAGGCATTTGCAACGGGGCTCAGACAATAGTAAAGATGGGCTATGCGCCTGGAAGTGATGGTGTACAAACTGCTACAATTGCCATGAATGATTCCGGCAGGTTTGTCGACAGGTGGGTTGAGTTAGAGTTTGATGAGAAAAGTCCTGCTTCTAAAATATTTACAAACGGCATAAAATCAATGGCGCTTCCAATAAGGCATGGCGAGGGCAGATTTGTTTTTGATGATGGGGTGTATGAAGAGGTTGTACGGAATCATCAGGTTGTCGCAAGATATGTAGACGGTGAGGCAAGAGACAATATTCATTATTCGCTTAAGCCAGAAGGCGATATCGCTATTATCTGCAATAAGGCGGGCAATGTTTTTGATGCCATGCCGCATCCCGAAGGATATCAGTTTAAAGGGCAGAGCCCCGGATGGCCGATGGAAAGAGAAATGCTAAGAAGGGCCAGAGAGCCAATAGACGCTAAGGCGCCAGGATCCGGGCAGACGATATTTGATAATATGGTTAGATATTCTATTGAAAATCTTGTCTGATGATTTAATTTATGAATGCGTATAGACTGTATTCTTTTTCTTTCCTTTAATATAATTTCTTCCCAAAATAAGTGTCATGATAAAACAAATCGGAAATATTACAATTAAGACGACGACTTCGAAGAAGAAGATTAAAGACATTCTTTCGCGCGATTTGGGTGCGTATGATATTGAAGGCAAAGTGGGGTCTGTGCGGCAGACCAAAGGGCCTACTGTTTTTAATATAAGTGATGGGTCGGGCACAATTGAATGCACTGGATTTATTGCTCCGGGCAAAAGGGCGTATCCAGACATAAATGACGGCGATATGGTTGCGGCAACAATACAGGTTTCAAAAAATAACGACAAGATACGAAGAGA
>JAGLIP010000093.1 GCA_023142905.1 Candidatus Aenigmatarchaeota archaeon
GATATGTTTATATTCAAAAGATATGTTTAAATTCCTATGGATTTTGTGGCGGTGTTTAACAATACCTTTTAGCATCGTCTTTTCTTCCTAAAAGAACATCTTCGATTTCTTTTCGTTTTCTTTTTGCATCAGTTGTTGCTTTGTCTGCATAAGGTATTGGATTATTGGCAAGCTCGTATATGTTTAGTATCTCTTCTCCTGCGAAATATTTTTTTTGGTTTTGTGTTTCTATGTCCTTTGTTGTAAATGTGTATGGGTTGAAATTTTCAAGCTCATTTAATCTTTCTAACTGATCGAACACTTCGTACTTGTTAAATAGATTGGAATCCCAGTTGGGTGGCGGCATAAGCTCTGAAAAACGAGGGGGTGCATTGCTTTTTGTTTTAAATTTCCAGATAAGTGTTCCGTCTTTTGCTGAAATTCCCCTGATGTAACCGTCGGCTGCGCCAAAAACAACAATGTTATTTTTTGCTGTAATCTCACATGCGATATAGAACGGGGGCATTGGGAAAGACCAAACAGTATTTCCATATTTATCAAGCGCATAAACCTTGTCGGAGCTTAAGATAATCATGTTGTTATACAATTCAGGTAGCCAGTCTATCTCGTCGTTTCCGCGGAATTTCCATTGAAGTGCGCCTGTTGTTTGGTCAAGAACATAAAAATACCTGTCTCTTGATCCTATACAAACCCAGGAATCAAGAATCGACGGGTTGTTGAAAACCATATCCCCTGTTCTAAATCCCCAGCAAAAAGACCCATCTTTTTTTCTTAATGCGTAGAGATTCTGGTCTGCTGATGCGAAAAAAATACGGTCTTTGGTGACTGCAACAGAGCCGGTCATTATAGCGCCATTTGCCCTGAACTTCCATAAAACATTTCCTTTCAAGTCAATGCAATACACATAATAATCCTGCGAGCCGAAATAAATGCGTTCGTTTTCAATCAAAGGGTCTGATACGATTTCTGCCCCGGTCCTGAATTTCCATAAAATTTCTTTTGTTTTAAGTGATAATGCATACATGTAGTTGTCTGATGATCCAAAATAAAGCACATTATCGTTTATTGCGGCACTTCCTAAAATAATGCCGCCGGTTCTAAACTTCCACAAAAATTCTCCTTCTTTTGAGAGTGCATAAAGATGATTGCCCGCACCAAAGTAGATTATGTCATTATGCATAATGGCCGAAGACATAATGATTCCTTCTGTGAGGTATGACCAGATTATGCTCCCGTCAGTTAGCGAAAGTGCGTAAAAGTATTTGTCGCACGCGCCCATATATACGCGACTGTCTATTATGAGCGGTTTTGTAGGAACTGACTGGTTTGCGGGCATTTCTGTAATTCCTTCAAGATTAAGACTGTTTTGCATAACTGTTCGCCCCAACGGGTATTTTTAAACCAATTGTTTATCATTTTACTCAAAAACAATTCCTGCATATCCTACAATCATGTCCTTGTTTTTTGAAATGTCGTAAGATGTTTTGTAATCAATAAGTGTTGCTTTTTCATTTTTTAATATTGACATCAAAAGCGCTATCGACCCCACCCCGCAGACAGTTGTTGCGCGGGCGGTCTCGATAAATTTTTCTGTGTTTTTTTCAAGAATTGCATCAATTACATGCCGGTCGGTGTTGGTAACGAATGTTACCGCATCTTTTTCAACAGGCTCAAAACCATAGCTTTTACCGAAATGGGTAAAATCAGAAGATGCCACAATTAATGCTTTTTGTCCTTCAATTGTTTTTGAAATTGATGCGCCCAGTTGCTTGAATATATCAGGCGTAAGTTCCGCTGAAACAGTTATGGGCACAATCTTAAAGTCGCCCAGAATTTTCTGTAAAAAGGGCAGCTGAACCTCTATTGAATGTTCGTAAATGTGTGAAAGCTCGTCTGCGCGAATCACATCGCTTGAGTTGATTATCTTGTTTCCAAGCACAACATCATTTTTTACAACACCTAAAGGTGTTTCCCAATCTACAAGAGAAACAGAAACCCTGTTCCCAACACCTGTGTGATTGACTCCAAGAAGAATTACGGTATCATAAATATCGTCCAATTGAGAATACACTTTTCCTGCACTCGCGCCGGAATACACATAACCTGCATGGGGGGTAATGACTCCTTTTATGTGGGGGTTCTTTTTTGAAGATACTATAAACTTTGCCAAAATGTCTTCAAGTGTCTTCTTATCAAACGGATAGAATCCTTCAGCCACAGGTTCGCGCATGATATTATTATGGTTTTGGGGGTTTAAATGTTTTGAATGTTGGGACAGGTCGTTATTGACATATAATTACCCTATTTCCGTTATCGCATTTGTCTTATATTTTTGAATGGATTCTTTTGCATTTTTTCTAGCGCGCCCATAGTTATCATTCTGTACAACATATTGCAGAGTATTTCTTATTTTTGTTATTAGTTCCCCTTCGGTTCCATCTGTTTTTTCAAGATAATCCTTAATGTCTTCTCTTCCAAGAACAGTCACAGCCCGGCAGCGGTTGTATTTCCAAGAGTCTCCTTTGGCAATTATCACCATTGTATCCACGACCCTATTAATATACTCCGGAGGAATTTCTATTGATTCATACACCGAAATTGTTGCATCTCTTTTGTGTTTATTTCTATTATACATTGTATTCCCTAAGCAATGATGCAGATTCTCTTTATCACTGTTTGAAAGTTCCAACCCAACAATTTCGGGGATTATGGTTTCATCAACAGTTTTCCATCCCTCATCTGTATCTTTTTCAGCCACACCATACAAGAGTGAAAGACAAAGATCCATATACGGCAGCCCACGCTCTTCGGGAATATTGTTATCTGCCAATCTCAAAATATCCGGATTCATTTTAGGAACCATTTAAATCACCTTTATTAACTAGTCGGTAATATCACTTATGTTCTGTTATTTAATAGTATTTCTTAATTATTTTCATTAAAAATCGATTAATTTATAAATCTTATCGTGGATATAATAAATATGAAAGATTATTCCTTCACAAGTTTGCTTAAAAATCGTAATTGGGCAACAGAATACGCAAAGCCTGTAACATTTGATACTGCCGACAAAAAAATCCTTTTAGAGCTTGCGATAAATTCAAGAATTCCTTTAAGCAAACTGTCAAAGAAAATTTCCCTGAATCGCGACACAATAAAATACAGAATTGAGAGGCTTATAAAAGCAGGCGCAATACAGGGGTTTTCAGCAGTCATAAATTACTCGGCATTAGGATATAAGGGCTATTCTGTTCTTCTTAAGATTACAAACATGTTTAAGGATTTTGAAGATGCGCTTGAAAAATTCTTTATAGAAGACCCTGAAATTTTGAAAGTTCATAAGGTAAGCGGAAGCTGGGATATCTATATGGACATAATATGCAAAAGCGAAAACGATTTCAAAGAAAAGATTTCGGGTTTAAAAAACCTGTGTGGAGGACACCTACAGGATTTCGAGGTATTAACTATATTTGAAGAACTTGATGCGCACCACATACCTGCTTCTTTTTTTGGGCAAGATATTGGCAAGATACCATATCCTTTTGGGCGCGTATCCCAAGTACCGGAAATTATATATGCGGATAAAAAAGACATACAAATAATCAAAATTCTTTCAAAAAACGCCAGAACTACAACAGTTAAAATTGCCGAATCTATTATGTTATCGCCAGATGCCATCCATAATCGAATAAAACGGCTGTCTAAAAATAATGTGCTGAAGGGTTATTATCTTGTGTTTGACCCCACAAGCATCAAAAACAATGTTTATCTTGTTTTTGTTGAGCTTAAAGGGCATACAGAAAAACGAGAACAAGAGTTTAAACAGGCTCTTTTAAACCAGCCACAGATAGATGATTTATTTAAAATAGGGTATAGATACGATTATTTATTCTATATGCAGGCAGAAAATCCTTCAGAATTTAATAACACGCTTATGCACATAAGGACAAAATTTAGCGATATAATAAAAGACTTAATAGTATTATCAGAACTCAAAGAGTATAAGTACACCGAATTCCCATCACAATAAAAACAGCACCAACCCGCATACAATTGGTATGACTAGGTTGTCGTCAATTTCATAAGACCCTATTTTAATTATGAAGCTTTCGACAACACCAAATACAATTGCGACAAGAAAAGAGTTAAAAGCACCTAGCGGTGTTAAAAAGAAAAGAGCTAAAAAAGCTGTAATCATACCAAAACCGCTTCCTTCAAGTGTCTTTCTTTTGCTGTGAATGTGTGATGTCTTCCCGAAAAGCTTTCCACCGATTGTTGTTGCGGCATCACCAACTGC
>JAGLIP010000094.1 GCA_023142905.1 Candidatus Aenigmatarchaeota archaeon
GGGGTATTAACCCAATCAGGAATAAGCCACAACCCATATTTACTTTCATTAATCTTTGTTACAATTACAATGGGTTTTGGTGCTTTTAATGAAATAATTGAATTGCTCGCTGTTTTACTTTTTGATGCAACACAACAAGTAGGCGGATATTTGAACAATGCTCTAGATTTGGTTTTTAATCTTATTGGTTCAATAATTGCTTGTTTTTTCATCATTGATTATCACAAAAAAATAAGAGAATGATAAAATCTAGAATATATTACAAGAATAACCGAATACCTAACCAGAACAATCTTTTATTTTAAAAAGACGAAAATAAAAAATAACAACAATACCGTTGAATCCACCGCATTGTTATCATCTATCTTAAAACACAACGAATACTAATAACTACTAATAACTACTAAATTAGTAGATAGATTTAAATATTAGTTAATACTTATATTTACTAATAACTACTAAATTAGTAGGTTAAACATATGAAACTTCCCGAAAAACCAATAAATTGGAAAACTTTTTTAGATAAAGACAAAAAAAATATTTTTTTTGTGTTTAGAAAAAAAGAAATATTAAAAGAAATAACGGAATACAACAAAAGATATCTTTACTGGTCCGAACTTAAACACAGAATAAAACCTGAAGCAAATAGAAAGCCCATTTGGGTCATTATGAAGCTTCTGCGTTCCGAAAGATATGAAATTATACCATTTAAATCCATTAAAATGAAATACAGCACACTTTCAGAATTCAACAAAAAACTGCATGAGTTTGATAAATATCTCGCAGGAAATATTGAAACACAAACAAAAACTCTTGGACTTCAAAAAAAATATATCATCAGTACGCTAATGGAAGAAGCAATCGCATCAAGCACAATAGAAGGTGCCGCAACTACAAGAAAAGTTGCAAAAACAATGTTACGCGAAAGACGAAAACCGAAAACCAAATCAGAAAAAATGATTGCCAATAATTACGAAACAATGCAATTTATTTTAACTCAAAAAAATAAGAAACTCACCCCCGAACTATTATTAGAAATCCAAAAAAGAATCACAAAAGGTACTCTTGAAGACCCAAAAGATGAAGGCCGATTTAGAGACAACAATGAAATCATAGTAGGGCACAACACAAATCCGAACATAATACTCCACACACCACCAGAGTATAAAAAAATACCAAAATTTATAGAAGAATTCTGCAAGTTTGCAAATGAAGATTCTAAAGAATTTATTCATCCAATATTCAAAGGAATAGTACTTCATTTCTTATTATGCTACATACACCCATTTAACGACGGAAATGGAAGAACTGCAAGAAGTATTTTTTATTGGTATATGCTTTCAAAAGGATATTGGCTTTTCGAATACATGGCAGTTTCAAAAAGAATTGTGCGCTCAAGAAAAAATTACGATTTGGCTTATTTATATACCGAATATGACGAAATGGACATAACATACTTCTTTAAATATATCATAGACTGTATAGCTGATTCGCTAAAAGATATGAGGATATACATTAAAAGAAAACAAATAAATCAAGAGAAAACTAAAGAATTCATTTACAAACATTCAGATATTAATCTAAGACAGGCAATGATACTTGAAGAATTCACAAAGAATCCAAATAAAATATATACAATAAGAGAAATAATCGAAACCTACAGGGTTGTTTATCAGACTGCAAGAACCGATTTGCTTTTGTTAACAAAAAAAGGATTCGTTAATAAAAAAATATTCGGGAATACATTCGTATTTGTTTTTAATGAAGAGTATAAAAACAAATTAAAGGTCTCTTAAGTTATATAAAATTATATAAAACGCTTTAGATTCATAAATCACAACCTATATTAACAACTTCACCCCATACAATCATATGCCAAAAGATACAACAACAATCCCGTTGGGTCCCCAGCATCCTGCATTGGTTGAGCCCGAATACATAAAACTTGAAGTTGACGGGGAATCAGTCATCAGTGCCGAAATCCATTTAGGCTATCTTCACCGCGGCATTGAGGAATTGATGCAACGAAGGAACTACATCCAAAACATTTTCGTTGCAGAGCGAATTTGCGGAATCTGCTCTGCATGCCACACACTCACATACGCAAGTGCTGTAGAATCACTTCTAGATATTGAAGTCACTGACCGCGCAAAATACATAAGAACAATAATGGCAGAACTTGAAAGATTGCATTCTCACCTTTTATGGGTCGGTGTCGCAGGATATGAGATAGGAATTGACACAGTGTTTCAATACGCATGGAAAGACCGAGAATATATCATGGCAATATTGGAAGAGATATCAGGAAACAGGGTAAATTATGCCATGAATACAATCGGCGGGGTCAGAAGAGATATAACCGACACCCATGCCGAAAAACTGAAAAACATCATGAAAATAATAGAAAAAAGATCAGAATACTACAAAAAAGTTTTTGCAAAAGATGCGGTAATCCTTAAACGCACAAAAAACATGGGTATTTTAACAGCGCACGACGCAAAAAAATATTCCGCTGCAGGTCCGCTTGCAAGAGCATCAAATATACGGTTTGATATCAGAAATGAAAAATACGCAGCTTACGGGCTTATAGATTGGACTGAAATAACAGCCGCCGGCTGTGATGTCGCAGCAAGGGCAGAAGTAAGGATAATTGAGCTTGAAGAAAGCGCAAAAATAATAACCCAATGTTTAGATCAAATGGAACATGATCCTCTTGTAATGCGAGCGCCTCCAATTGTTCCTGTGGGTGAGACAACTTTCCGTGTGGAAGCCCCTAGAGGTGAGATATTCTACTATGCAAGATCAAATGGCACAGACACGCCTGAAAGAGTAAAGATGCGCCCGCCGACATACGCAAATCTCCTTGCGCTTAAATCCATGCTTAAAGGCGCAAAGCTCGCGGATGTGCCAATAATCGTAGCATCCATTGACCCTTGCTTTTCATGCACTGACAGAGTAACTGTTTTAGACACCAAAACAAAAAAAGAAAAAATACTGACAGAAAATGATTTAAGGAAGCTGAGCAAATGAATATAGCGGAAATATTCATATACCCCGGTATTGCTTTTCTCATACTCACAGGAATTCTTCTTTCAGGAATACTGCGAAAGATTACCGCAAGAATGCAGTCAAGAATAGGCCCCCCCATAATTCAGCCATTATACGACATCTTAAAGCTCTTATCAAAAGAAAACATACGCCCAAAACAGGCAAAACAAGGTTTTACTCTGTGGCCGGCACTATCATTGGTCTCTTTGATTATTACCGGGCTTATGGTGCCCATAGCGGGGATAACAGCACTTGGAGCAGGCGACATAATTGTTATCGTATACTTTCTTGCCTTTGGCTCATTTGCAGCATACCTGTCCGGTTTTGTGTCCGGAAATCCCTTTGGCGCTATTGGCGCTTCAAGAGGAATAATGCAGATGATTTCCTATGAGTTTCCATTCATAATGGCTCTTCTTTTCCCTGTTGTTTTTCTAAATACCTTGTCAATAGCGGAATTAAATTCAATACAAATTGCAACAGGTACATGGAACATATATCTTTTCCCCATAGCAGGCATTATTTTTCTGCTCGCAATGCTTGCAGCCCTTGAAATTCCGCCATTTCATATTCCTTCCGCCCATCAGGAAATTGTCGGAGGCTATTCTACAGAATACACAGGCACTCGGCTTGCATATCTGGAATTAGCGCATATGGTGAAACTGGTTGTAGTACTCTCAATAGCCATTGCTGTTTTTCTTGGCGGCGCAAACACAATATATGTTTTTGGAGCAAAATTGCTGATCCTTATTTTTTCAATCACTCTTGTGCGTGTTTTAATGGCGCGCTTAAGAATAGATACAGGCCTTAGGTTCTACTGGGCGCTTGGGTACATACTTATCGCAGACTATGTCTTGAGGTTATTATTATGATGAAACTTGCAAAAGAGGCAATAAAAAATATGTTATCGCCCCCAGCCACGAGAAAATACCCGAAAATAAAGCCCAAACTGCCTGAAAACTTCCGCGGCAAAATAGAGCATTTTCCTGAAAAATGTACATACTGCGGACTTTGTGAAAAAAACTGCCCGTCAAATGCAATAACTGTTGACCGCGAAAAAAAGACATGGGCTTGTGATTACGGAAAGTGCACATTCTGCTCGCAGTGTGAGGAAGATTGTAGAAAAATAAACAAGTGTGCAATAAAACTTACAAAAGATTACGAACTTGCAAAAAAGAACAAAAATTTCAAGGTTTAACAGATTATTTTAAAAATCAACGCACAAATTAAAATAAC
>JAGLIP010000095.1 GCA_023142905.1 Candidatus Aenigmatarchaeota archaeon
AATTATTTTTTCTATTGCAAACGGAAGTTCGGATTGTGCTGTTGCGGTAAGTTTGTTTGCCTGAACCCTTCCTATGATTGATTTTACAACATCTCTTTTTCCTTCACCTATGTAAACAGGATCCTGTGGCTTTAGGGAAATGTCATCTCGCGGTACAACTTCTAAGATATTTAAGTATTCTTCACCCAACACCTGCGCTATTGGATGTGAGCGCATCTGCGATGCATGTCCTCTTTTAAGGAAATCCAGTACAATTCCGTTTTCATCTTTCATAATTTATTCACCTATGTTTTTTCAAACCGTAGAGATTATTTTTCTGTTTCTTCTACTGTTTCTTTAGGTTCTTCTTTTTTCTTTATCGGCGTTCTTTTTGCTTTTATTTTCTTTTTGTCCGGTCGAATTTTATCAATAGCTTCAAGCACTTTTTTTATCTGAGCTGTTTCAAGAGTTATTCTTTCTTTCATAAAAATTATTTTTACTTCTTCTTCTTTTTCTGGCAAAAGGTCAAGAAGAGCAGTTATTTGATGTTCTTTTAAACCCTCTATTTTTTCAAGTTCCGCCCTTGCAACGACAACATCTTTTTTTGAAAGAAGTGTGTGCCTGTGAAGGTATTCTAAAGTTATCTTTTGTTCATAACCTAAATTATCTTCATTTTCATTTTTCAGTATGTCCAGCGCTTCTGCCATTGTGGCTGTTTTTGTATCAAGTATTTTCATTATAATCCCCCGGTTACTTTTTTCATGTGTTCGGGAGCTGAAATAAGCTTTTTTGGCATTTTTTTGTCTTTTATATCAACCACATAGCTTCGACCCCTTTTTTCAGATACTTTGCCGTAATTTCCATGATATCTTGGGTGCGGCATTCCGTCCTGCTTTGAAGGCTCAAGCTTTATAATTACGCTGTCGCCGATTTCAAATGTCTTCAATTTTTCTGTTATTGTAATTCTTTTACCTGTCTTTTTTAGGATATTTCGTGTTTTATTTCGAAATCCTCTTGATCTTCTCATATTCAATCACCATTAATTTTTAAGGATTATCTTTGAAGGCATTCAGCGAGTTTCCTTTTTTAAAAAGAAACATACCTTAAGATAATTAACTCTAGGTATAACCTAAGTTCATTTAGAAGAATTTAACCCGAGAATCTTTATATATTTGTTTGCGGGAATCACCCAATATTGACAACGACAAGATTCTCTACTTTTGCCTTTGTACTTAAGACACTTGAAACAGAAGGCCTTGTTCGCCCACCATCGCCTGAAATAAGCTCTTTGATATACATTCCGGCTTCGGTTGTTATTTCAATTTCTATTTTTCGCTTTTCAATAAATTTAGATGTTATAGAAAGAACTTTTCTTTTTCTTATTATGTCGGCTCGCCGGTGTACTACCCTTTCAGGAGTTTGTTGGTTTATGGTGCCTAGAAGCTCGTTAAGAGTTTTTATATCCTCTTTTTTTATATCATCCTCAAGAGAAACAATGACTGTATATGTCTTTTCTTTTTTGCTTTCCTTTACTTCCTGAACTTTTGGTTTTTCAACCATCGCAAGGTCTTTAACCTCAACTTCGCCTTTGTATTTTTTGTTTATTGCAATTTCCATTTTTTTAAAGTCAATTGTTCTTTTTCTTGGCTGCAAAACTTCAAGCACAAAGTCTCTGTTGGTTTTGCACAAAACATCAACATCCTCTCTTCCTGCCCCGTGAAATTTAGTATCGATGCCTTCTGTTTTTTTAAGTATTAATTCTTCTATTTTTTCCTGGACACTAGTATCGTACTTTCGCCCGGTGTAATTGCACACTTTGCAGCCAAGCCCCCGGCATTCATAACAGTGCCATTTAGTCTGGGGCATTGGTTTTAGTTTTTTGTATTTGCCGTAAATATAGATTGGATTTATGGTAAGCTCAATTGCGTTTTTCTCCAAATTTACAAGAACTACAACCTCTGGTTGTTTTAAGTCAACTTCTTTTTTCAAAATTTTCTGCAGTTTTTTGCCTACTTCTCTTGAGATTTCTGTTTTTATGGATTCAACAAAATCAATTCCTGCATCTTCCCAAAGCACTTCCTCGTTTTTAAGAAGTTCTTCTGTGGGTGTTGCGCCAACATGGAATGTGTCGAATTCAAGACCCTTAAGCTCAAAAACACACTTATCAACAATTATGTCTATTTTTTCAAAAATTCCTCCGCAAACATGACACTCTTTTTTCTTAGAATCTTTTGTCTTTAACTGCCGGAACTTAAAATCATGAAAATTGCTTTTATCAATTTTCTTGTCTTCCTTTAATTCCTGCTCAAATGCAAGTGCTTTTCTAAGTGTTTCGCCCCGATCTTTGTTGCCAAATCCTGTTAAAAGCTGTGCGAACTGGCGGCCTAGGCAATTGTCGCACACATAGCCTGTGCTAAGCACAATTCTTGCTTTGTCAAGAACACCTGTTTTTGATGACATAGTAATTCATGATTCTGCTAGCTTTTTAAAATATTGGTGTGTTTTGGGTTTTTTGTACTGTTGCGTAGGTAAAGGTTTATAAGTGTTTAGGGGTTATTTGTTTTTGTGATTTTTTATGAATGACGTCATTAGCGAGAAATACAATGTTTCTATCAAACAAACACCCGACGGGATTTATTTGGAAATTGCAGGAATTGAGCCGAAAATTCCATTATGCATAAAAGGCAAAGATGAAAAAAGATCCATTCACCCAGAAACCGCAGAATTTATGAAGTACATACAACACAAAAACGGAAATAAAGCCCCTGAGTATTACATAACTAATGGTTTTGTAAACGCAAACGGACTTACAAAAATTGGGGAGCTAGTAAAAAATGTACTTTTAGAATACGATGAACTCAAAACATATAGAGTGCTAGTAAACGGAAATTTGGAAATGGCAAACAAAAAAAATAATATTTACGACAAACCAAGCAATAATGTCATGGCGCTTCTTGGGGCAATAAAGAGATATCATGAAAAAGAAAACCTATATCCATTCTCCGAAGAATTTGATGGAAAAGGTCTGCCTACTTCGGACATGAAACGATCCACAGTGTTGGATACTATTCAAAAAGCAGAATCATCAAAGCTAATCAAAAGGGAAATGAATACATCATACAGCTTAACAGAATCAGGAGCTTCTACAATTGCAAGTTATCTACAAGAAAAAGTTAGAAAAAAACAAGAAAAAGTACTACGCGATAAACGAAATACTCCAAAACCCCAAAAACATCAGCCTCGTGATGAAAAACCACATAAGAAAAAAACGCGAGGTGGCAAAAAATCACATTGGACAAATATTCAGAATTCGGGCATAACAATAACAACGAAATGATTACCCAACCGCAACAAGCTGCGGGATATTAAACCCGGACGGGAATAAAAACAAAATATAATCCTGCCGTTAAAGGCGAGCAATATCTTGTATCTAAAGGCCTTTTAAACGCCATTCAAAACCGAGAAAAGGCAAACCTTCGCGCACAGCAAATGCAAAACATAGTTCATTTCTGAAAAAACATTTCAACAACATCCTTGTCCATTAAGACATGATCGCCGCCAATCTTCTGGCCATCGAATTTAGCGCTTTTGCCGGTGATTTTAGCATAAATCAGATACTTGGCAAATTCTTTGTGTATCTTTTTTGCGACATCATGCACAGTTGAGCCTTTTTTGATTATAAGCGGCTCTTTAAAATCTGTTTCCTTCCCCGGCTGTTTCATATAAATGCGAAGAAGCCCGATTTTATAAAAAAGATCGTTTTTAAACTCATCAAGATTCTGGTTTTTTTCCGCAGAAATCATGATTACAGGTTCTTTTATTTTCGAAAGAATTAAATCAACCTCTTCTTTTGATACAAGGTCTGTTTTATTCAGAAGAACAATCATCGGCACATATATCCTGTTTTTAGACACGGCGTCAATAAGCTTTTCAACTGAAAGTTTTTCTCTTAATATTACATCCGCATTTATTATTCCTGATTCCGTTAATATGCCTTTTATCGTCTCTTGAGAAAGCTCTTGTTTTGCAATTGAACGAAGAATAATTCCTCCACGGTCTTTCTTTTTAATTGTAACATCGGGCGGGCTTTGGTTTAGCCTCAAGCCAATCTTGTAAAGTTCCTTTTTAAGAATTTCAAGTGCATGTGGTCGTTTTACATCAATCATGATAATGACAACATCAGCTATTCTTGAAACTGAAAGAATTTCCCGACCGCGCCCTTTTCCGGCTGCCGCATTTTCAATTATTCCCGGAATGTCTAATACCTGTATCTTTGCCCCGCCAT
>JAGLIP010000096.1 GCA_023142905.1 Candidatus Aenigmatarchaeota archaeon
CATTGGCTGAAGGGCACATAATATGTACTTCGGAACAGATTGAAGATGAGTTCAAAAAGACGCTTGATTTGATAAATTACATCATGAAAGCACTTGGAATTGATAAAGATATTTGGTATCGATTTTCGAAATGGGATCCTAAAAACAAGAAAAAATATATAGGTAATCCGAAAGCATGGGATGAATCCCAGAAGACAATGAAAAATATACTTGATCATCTCAAGCTTGAGTATGTTGAAGCTGATGACGAAGCTGCGTTTTACGGTCCAAAGCTTGATGTTCAGTTTAAAAATGTGTACGGAAAGGAAGACACCTTGTTCACAGTACAGATAGACTTTGCGCTTCCGGAACGGTTCGATATGACTTATGTTGATGCAGACAACACAAGAAAAAGACCTATGGTAATACATAGATCATCTATTGGTTGCTATGAGCGGACACTTGCCATGCTTATTGAAAAATACGCAGGCGCGTTTCCTACATGGCTTTCGCCTGTTCAGGTGAAGCTGATTACAATTGCAGACCGGCATGTGGATTATGCGAACAAAGTCAAAGAGAAGCTTGAGGCTGTGGGTGTGCGTGTTGAAGAAGACTATAGGACTGAGACTGTGGAATATAAAATACGCGAGGCCCAGCTTGCCAAAATTCCTTACATGCTTGTTCTTGGAGATAAGGAAATTGAGAAGAATGCAATTACTGTCCGGACGCGCGCAGGCAAAGTGTCTTATGGCGTTGATGCTGACAAGTTTGTAAAAGATATTGTTTGCGAGATAGAATCGAAGAAGATTTAGGGGTTTTTGTTCTCGTTTTTTAGCTTGATAGCGTATAGTATAAATATCTCAATATCTCAATATTCTAATGCTTTGGAGTTTTAATGCTTTAGTGTATAAACATTATTTTATTTCAGTATTGGGGTATCTCGTTGTATTACTATCATTTAATATAGATATTAGAATATATGGGTGTCACGATACAAACACATATAAAGCTTTGCAAAGAATAGTTTTTATAAGTTGTTGGAAGCTTTTATGTCTCAGTAAGGGGGACTAATTTTTTTCTTGTAGTATTGGAATTCTTAAATATGCAATTCATTTTGTACTGGTTTTTAGCTATTGCCTCAAATCAAAGATATATTTATATATGCTAAAATGCCAATTAAATTAGAAAAATGTGATGCTTATGCGCAATGAAGAGTTGGCTGAATTAAAGAAGAAAATAGTTCCTGTGCTTAAGCGAAATGGGGTTGTTCGCGCGGGAATATTTGGATCATATGCAAGAGGCGAAGCTAAAAAGAACAGCGATATTGATATTTTGATTAAGATACGGGCAAAAAAATTTAGTTTGCTTGATCTTGTAGGACTTGAGTTGGAACTTAAAGAAAAATTAAAGAGGAATGTTGATTTGGTTGAATATTCGACAATTCACCCACTTTTGAAAGACGGAATTCTTAAGGAAGAGGTGCCAATATTGTGATAAAAGATGCACGCATATTTCTGCTGGATATTTTAGAATGTATTGAGAAGATTGAAGAATATACGGCTGATGTGGATAAAGAGAAATTTCTTGAGGAAACATGGATTCAGGATGCGACACTTAGAAGAATAGAAATCATTGGTGAAGCAGCAAAGAATATACCTCTTAGGTTGAGAAAAAAATATCCGGATGTGCCGTGGAAAAAGATTGCGGGAATGCGGGATAAACTTATTCATGCTTATTTTGGGGTTAGCCTTTTGAGGGTTTGGTCGGTTATAAAAGATGATTTGCCTACATTGAAGAGAGAAATCGAAAATATTTTGAGTTCTGAAGCTTGATTAACCGAATTTTATGAACGCGTAACATGCGCTGAAATGAGTTTACTACTTGTTTTTAATTCTTTTCATCTAAGTTATAATTATGAAAAAGCTTTTACGAACCGGGGCTGAAGCCAAGATTTATTCTGAAAACGGGATTCTTTCAAAAGAGCGCGTTAAGAAAGAATATCGTATAGATGCTATTGATGAGCTTTTAAGAAAAAGAAGGACAAAGGCAGAGGCGAAATTATTGGAGAAAGCGCGCGCGCTTGGTGTTTTGGTTCCTAGAGTTTTAGGCGTTGAAAAATATTCTATTGAGATGGAACTTATCGACGGCACGCGACTAAAAGATGTTCTTGATAAAGGAAATGCGCTTTTGTTTGCTAAAAAGCTAGGTCGCATGATTGCGGTTCTTCATAAGAATGACATAATTCATGGGGATATTACAACATCTAATGCTGTTGTGAATAAAAACGAGATATATCTTGTTGATTTCGGGCTTGGCTATGTTTCTCGCGGTGTGGAGGATAAGGCGGTTGATTTGCATCTTTTGGAATCGGCGCTCGAAAGCACGCATTCTAAACTTAAAGACAAATTTTTTGGCGCTTTTTGTGAGAGTTACAAAAAAGAATATGCTGATTCTAAAAAGGTTTTTGCGCGTCTTGAGGAAATACGCCAAAGGGGTCGGTATGTTGAGCGATAACAAACCTTTAAAAACATTATTGTCTATTTAGTGTTAAAACAAGGACCGTATTGGTGCTTTTGCACGAGTGCGGATCGGATTTTGAGGGCGCTTAATTGCGTTTTATCTTTTTCTCAAGATTCTCCTAAAAATAAAACATCGAGGCGATTTATGGTTCGGAAAACTGTTGTTTTCCTCCCATTTTGAACTTTGGTTAAGTTGGAGGCGTTAAAAATGGCGCGTATGCATACAAGAAAGAAAGGAAGTTCAAGAAGCAGAAAACCTGCAGATGCAGAAAAACCGAAATGGGTTGACTACAAAAAAGATGAAGTTGAAAAACTTGTTGTGAAATTACGGGGTGAAGAGAACACCGGAGCAAAAATAGGGCTTATACTTCGTGATCAATACGGTATTCCTTCAGTAAAAGACATAACAGGAAAGACATTAACACAGATTTTAAAAGATAACAAAGCTTACGGGGAATTGCCTGAAGATTTGACAAACCTTTTGAAAAGGGCGGTTCAGGTGCAAAACCATATGGATAAAAACAAGAAAGATGTCCACACAAAAAGAGGCCTTCAGTGTATTGAATCTAAAATAAGGCGGCTTGGTAAATACTATAAGGCAAAGGGCGTTCTTTCGGCGGACTGGAAATATACAAAAGAGAAAGCAAAAACAATGGTTCAGTAATTTAGATAATTTATAAACTCTTTGCGGGAACCAACTTCCCGCAAGGCAACATCTTTTCTTTAGGATAAAACAATTTAATAGTTGCTGTTCTTGTTAATGGTATGGATGCGAAAAGAAAGCTAATGGATCTTAAAAACATTGCAAAAGATGTTGCAAAACCCATTTTAAACGAGCAGGGCAGTATACAAATCGTATCTCATTTTGATGCAGACGGCATTTGTGCGGGCACTATGATGTATAAGGCATTGCAGTATATTGGTAAAACATTTGAGCTTTCTTTTGTAAAGCAGCTTGACAGTTCAGTTCTAAAGTCAATGGCACAAAAACCTAAAGATATGATGATTTTTACAGATCTTGGAAGCGGCCAGCTTGATATAATACGAAAATATTTTCCCGAAACAAAAATTGTTGTTGCCGACCATCATCAGCCGGTTAATTTTTATTGGGATGGCCTTAATCATTTAAATCCTCATTTGGTCGGGATTGACGGCAAAGATGATATTTCGGGTGCGGGTATTGTGTATATTCTTTGCCGTGAGCTTTCAGTGCGCACAAAAAATCTGGTTGAGTTTGCGCTTGTCGGGGCTGTTGGTGATATGCAGCAAAGGGGTGATAATTTCTTAGGTATTAACAACCTGTTTTTAGAAGAGGCAGAGTTTTTAGGGCTTGTAAAAAAAGAGCAGGGCTTAAGGCTTTTTGGCCGTTATACAAGACCATTGCATAAAGCGCTTGAGTATTCTACAGACCCTTATGTTGAGGGGATTTCGGGTTCTGAGTCTGGGGCAATACAGTTCTTGTCGGATTTAGGGATTCCTGTAAAGACGCGCAATGGTGCTTGGAAAACACTTAGCGACCTTACAAAAGCGGAGGAAAAAAAACTTGCAACAGCGCTTGTAATAGAGTCTGTGTCTTCAAATGGTGATTCCGGCAAACTTATAGGGTCGCTATATCGGCTTTCAAATAATTATGATATTCGGGAATTTGCAACACTGCTTAATGCGTGCGGCAGGCTGGATCAACCGCTTGAAGGTGTAAAGCTTTGCCTG
>JAGLIP010000097.1 GCA_023142905.1 Candidatus Aenigmatarchaeota archaeon
CAAGCAAGGCATGAATTTTGTTCTTCAGGCAGAAGTGTCAAACATATATTCTCAGGATGGCGAATTAAGAAAAATACATAATGTTCTTTTAGCCCCTGATTTTGAGACCGTAGAGCAAATAAACGATCATTTCTCAAAAAAAGGAAAACTCGCCTCAGACGGAAGGCCTATTTTCGGGAAATATCCATCATACGAAATGGTTGAAGACCTAAAAAAGATATCAAAAGACATACACATAATTCCGGCGCATATATGGACCCCGTGGTTCTCTCTTTTCGGCGACAAATCAGGGTTCGACAAAATCGAGGACTGCTTCCGCGACCAGACAAAGCATATTTTTGCGCTTGAGACCGGGCTTTCAAGCGACCCCGCCATGAACTGGAGACTCTCACAATTAGACAAATACACAATGATATCTAATTCCGACCTTCACAGTTTCTGGCCATGGAGGATAGGGCGGGAAGCCAATGTGATTAATGTTGAAAAATTGTCGTACAACGGGTTTATAGAAGCCATTAGGGACAAGAAAATGGAGTGCACAATAGAAGTGGACCCTAATTACGGAAAATACCATTTTGACGGCCACAGGAACTGTAATGTGTGTTTTAGCCCGGAAGATTCAATAAAATACAAAAACATATGTCCTGCCTGCGGAAAACCCCTGACTATTGGTGTTCTTCATAGAATTGAAGAACTTGCAGACAGGCCTGTTGGTTTCAAGCCAAAAGATGCAATACCATTTAAGACAATGCTGCCGCTATCTGAAATAATATCAAAGCTTTATGGTATTTCAGGTATTGCCACAAAGAGAGTTTGGGCAATTTATAATCCGCTGATAGAAAAATTCGGAAGCGAGATGGCAGTACTTCTTGAAGCGCCAAAACAAGATTTAGAAGCAGTAACAACAAAAGAGCTTTCAAAAGCAATAATAGACAACAGGAATGGCGATATAACTGTCGCACCAGGCTATGACGGCGAATATGGCTATGCTGTTTTTAGCGAAGAAGATAAAAATAAAGCAACAACAGAGTTTAAAATGCCACAGAAAAGTCTTTCTGATTTTTAATTGTGTATCTCCTATAGATTTATCGCAATTAAAATCATCTCGTTTCACTCGAAGCTTTCAGCTTGCTGAAAAAGCTTGAAATCCACCAATTGCATCAAAATTTCATGATTTTCAACCACCAATGTTGAAAAGCTTGAAATCCACCAATTGCATCAAAATTTCATGATTTTAAAAATTAAAAGTTAGGGTAACAAGTGTTACCCAAAAGAATTTAGATGTTGTCAAGAATGTCTTTTATTTCATCCTTGACTTCTTTTTCTTCTTTCTTCTTTCTAGCAGGTTTTTCTTTTTCTTCAGGTTTTTCTTCTTTCTTTTCTTCCTTTTTTGTTGCGCGCACTTTTTTTGCAGCAGCGTTTATGTATTTTTTTGCCTGGGAAGAAGATACGCCAAGTATTGTGGCAACATCCGAAGCATCACTTTTTGAAAGTTCCTCAACAGTTGCTATCCCTTCTTTTTTAAGTGTTGCTTCTCTTTTAGGGCCAATGCCTGCAATTCCAAATGTCTGCTTTTCTTCTTCTTCATCCTTAAAGAGAAGATCAACTGCTTCCGGACCGAAAAGTATCAGAAGAATTATTATTATGCCTACTACAATAGCATATATGAGTTTTGATGAAGATTTGCTTTCTTCAGGTACCTCATCCACAGGAACAGTCGTTTCTGCTTCGTAGTTTTCAGTGACTTCAACACCAACTACATTGAATGCGTATGTGTTTGTTGTTGTGTTTGCATCAATGAAATCTATAGCAATTTCATATAGTGTGTTCTCAACAAGGACTTCGTATATGTTTTCACCTATTTCCGGGTTTTCATACTCAACTCGTGTATCGCTGATGTGTACAATAAAAGACCCGGTTTCAAAACCGATGTCAAATGATTTTCTTACACCCGCAACTGTGGTGTAGCTCGCAGTTGCAATTGAGATAGTTTCATTATCAATTACATGCTCTTCTGTTGTGTTTATATCTGCGGCGTATGTTTCTGTTTCAGTCAAATCTATTGGCTCATCGTCTACAACAGGTATATCTTCTGGTGTTGCTCCTCCAACAGTCATCTGAACAGTCGCACTTTTGATAATGCCTTCCTTGTTTTTAGAAGAAAGTGTTATTGTATAAGCCCCTGTAGCCGTTCCGTAAGGTGGTGCGGCGTATATGAATGTTTCGTCTTTTTCTCCAGCATTAATTGCTGTTGTTTCAGGTGCTACAGTGACCCATTCAGGCCCGTCAACATCAAAAGAATATTCTGATTCATAAAGACCAGTGTTTGTGATTGTTGCTGTATATATGTATCCTTTGTATTCTTCTGTTTCAATTATTGCTGGGTTTATGCTCATTGAATATCCATAGCATTCACTTTTTTCTTTGAAGCCAATTACAATGTCTTCTGTTTCTAAGACATGCAGGGATGCTACCGTGACACATAATTCTTTATTCATTGCATCTTCAAAATCAGTTGCAATATAAAGCTCAACTGTTTTTTCACTGAATGCATCAACAATTACAGAGTATTCTGAAAATACCCATAAACCGGTGTCAACAGATAAATTATATGTGTCGTCATTTTTTCCGGTATTTTTTAATGTGAATAAGTATCTGGCATCTTTTGCAGGGCATACGCTCTTTGTTTTTTCCTCAACAGATATGTCAAGACTATAGCAGTTTTCAATCACGAGTGTGCCCTTTACAGAATCTTCTATTGTGGATTCAGCAGTTACTGTAAAATCGTATGTGGTAAAATCAAGACCGTTTGTGTCTATTTCAAGATATGTGTCTTTTACCTCTCCTGAATCAATATCTAATACACTATCTACAATAGTACCCATATTTGTTTCAATTGTGAATGTGTCTGCCCTGCTTCCTATGTTTTTCATGGTAATGAGATATCTTGCAGTTGACCCTTTACATACGGACAGTTCAGGAGGTATCGCAAGCACCGCGATTCCTTTGCAGTTAATTGAGCTAAGCTTTGCTTTTGCGCTCATTACCGTATGAATTGAATTGGCAGCTACATTGAGGTCATAATCCCCTATATCTGTTGGAAGAACAGTTAGTGTTGTTGTTTTTGTTTCTCCCGCAGGGATGTTCACTTCTATATCTGTAAGCTCACCGAAATTTGTTTCAAGCGTATAAGTATCATCTTTTGTTCCATGATTTGTTATTTCCACAGTATATGTTGAGTCTTCATCAACACACATTGTTTTTGTTTCAGGGAACACATTAAGTTTTGCATCGTAGCAGTTTACACCAACAACATCCACAATTTCTGTTATTTTTGCATAAGAGGTTCTTGATTGTGCTTCTACAAAAACATTTTCTTTTTCTTTGGTTACATCAACACTAAGCTCTACTATCTCGCTCATGCCTGAATCAAGAACAACGGTTTTTTTAGAGAGCACACCCGATGTTGTCGTTAAGTCAAATGTTTCTTCAACAGTTCCGTAATTGGTGACCTCCATTGTAAATATTGCCCGGTCTGTAAGGCAGGAAGTATCAACAGTCTTATCAAAAACAATACCAACACCATGACACTTTAGAATGTCAAGCGTTATAGTTTCAGAATCCTGTGCATTTAAAGAAAATGCTTTTATTTCTATAGGATATTCTGTTGGTTCTGCATTAATGTCAGAAGGGGTTATATAAATATGAAATTCGCTTTTTTGACCGGAATTTAATGTTATTTTGTCAGGTGCAATAGTTGCCCACTCATTATCTGCTGTGAGCGTATATGTGTCTTGTTCCGTTCCTGTGTTTTCAATTGTTCCGATTATATGCTCTGTGTTGCTCGGGCATACAGCAGCAGTTGTTGTAGTGAGGTCTAAATTGACTGTATGCGTTGTTGCAAGCGCAAAAGGTGCGCCTAAAATATATACTGCTGTAATTACAAAAAACATTATTTTTGCTATGATATTCATTTGTTAACACCTCTAAATTTGCACAATTGCGTTTGAACTACCTATCAGTACAGGCAGTCATTATTGAGTGATAAAGCTTTTAAAGCTTACTCCGACTCAGTAAATCACATTTTCCCATGGCACTTCATAAACATCTTTTGTTTTTTTAGCCGGCCAT
>JAGLIP010000098.1 GCA_023142905.1 Candidatus Aenigmatarchaeota archaeon
GCAGCACAGGAACATGGTGATGCAAGGCGCGCGCTGGATCTTCTTCGTGTGGCGGGTGAGGTAGCAGAAAGGGAAGGGGATGAAGAAGTTTCAATAAAGCATGTTGACCAAGCCGAAGAAAAAGTAGACACTGACAGAATAATAGAAGTTGTAAAAACACAACCAAAACAATCAAAAGCAATAATATATGCCCTATTGACAAAATTATCAAAAGAAAATGAAAAAACACTAACAGGAGATGTTTTTAGTAATTACACAACACTATGTAAAAAAGCGGTTTTAAAACCACTCACACAAAGGCGCGTATCAGATATTTTATCCGAACTTGATATGTTGGGGATTATAAACGCAAAAGTAATAAGCAACGGCCGTTATGGGCGAACAAGAGAAATATCTTTAGCATTTTCAGAAGACATACACAAGAAAATAATGGATTTTTTCAAAAACGAATTTTATTTTTAAATTAAATTTTTACTATTTTATAATATAAGATATTGGAATACCATCTAAACCATAAAACATATCTTTTGTGTGTTCGTAAACACCACTCAAAAACCCACAAAAAGTTACTATGTGTGGATCGAAAACACCAACAACAATCATTGAACTATTTTGGTCGTAATATATTACGGAATCAATATTTGAAATTGTCAATTCATTTATTTTTAATTTTTTATTATTTATAAGTACTATTTGTTCAATAAAATATTTTTTGTTGTTGGTGATTTTTTTACTTCCAAGCACAAGACTATTTTTAATTTGCGTGTGTCTTTCAACATAATTTTTTGCAGTTTCAGAATTACTAAAAAATAATTTATTGTGTGTTTTTGTAGTTACTGGTGCTATGATAAAAGCGTTGCAGCTATTCGATGTTAAGGCATACATTTGAAAGGATTTATTATTTTTAAACAACACAAACACCAATTTTATATTTTCTTTAAATTAGAAAGTAAGTCATCAATACTTTTTGTTTTTGAAACAATTAAGGGTATGTTTTCAACCAAAGCAATTCTTTTTGCAAGAACATCCAAATCCTTTACACCAAAAAGAACCACAGCACCTGGTTTGAGGTTGGTGACTTTAAGTGCGACCATTGGTGAGCGACCGGATTCTACATTTACAAAGATAAGTGCTCTTTCTGTTGTCATACCATAAAGCTGAACTAATTCTTGAGGTGATAAATTAACAATTGCCTTTATAGAATCAACAACAGTATAACCATATAATGGTTTTTTAGATTTTTCTTCACCAACAACAATTACACCATCTAAAACATCATTGAAGTTTTCAACAGTTATGGGTTTTTCAAGCTCCCGTATATCAATAATAGCATCATTTAAAACTTCTTTTTGAAATAATGTTGAAAACTCATTAATAACAACAGAGCCCGCGTCCCTATCAAGTTCAATAAATGCATTGACAATTTTTTTAATCATAGAGACTCCGGGCGATGTTCTTCGCCCGGTTTCATAATCCGAGATAACTGACGGCACAATATTCATTTTTTGTGCAAGTGCGCGTTGGGATATTTTAAAAATATCGCGCCATCGCTGTATGGTTTTTCCGGGCAGTTTAGAAAGAACAATTTCACCGGCAATATTTTTTGAAATCATTTCTTCTGTTGTTTTTTCTTCAATAATTTTTTTTAATTCCATATACCCCCTACTACGACAACAACATTTAAAAAACTAAAAATAGTCATTTAAATGACTTTTCCATCCTGATAATTTGTTTCTTTTTGCTCTTCATAATGGGATTCGGTGTCAAGTTTTGAAAACACTATTTGGCAGAATCTAACACCAATATCTACACCCGTATCCATAAGGGGCGCAACCATAAGCGTTAATACACCACGATAACCCGCTTCACCAAATGCAGTTGCTAAAACAGATTGAGTCATCCTAAAAAGAGTGCTTCTGCATTGGATTGTAAAATTATAATTATTTGGTGTGTTAACCGCCTCACATGTAATAAAAAGATATGGTGTTTCTTTTTTCAATTCAACAAAGAACCCTTCAGGGACAACCTCTTTTTTCTCACAATCAATGTTTTCAACAACGCCCTCAAAATTTTCCATAACCCAAACATTGCCAAATTTGGGTTTTTTGCATTCATCTTTTTTTATGCGCATAGTGCCCGCTTCAACAACCTCGATAATTGCTGCAACCCTAAAATCAATACCATTTGCTGTGAGCTGTTTTTCCAAATCAGCATAATTTGTTACAAGACTGTTTTCTTTAATCATTTTTTCTATATTATTTCTTCCTAATCTCATTTAAACACCTCATTTTAGACTTATAAAATAACTATTTTCCTTTTCAACAAGCTGGTCTGTATCAATAAGACAAAAGCCTTTATTATTCCTTTTAACAGCATAAATACATTCCGCACCAAAAGATTGTGCTGTTTTTTTCATTTTTTCAACTTCCTCTTTTTCAAGATAGATATTGTCTTTTGTTGTTGATTTGCATTCTATTATGAGTATTTTGCCGTTTTTTGCCGCCACCATATCCGGTTTTTTGCTGCCGCCGGAACGAATTACACACCAACCTTTGTTTTCGAGATCTTTTTTAAGCTCTCGTTCAAAAGCATATCCTTTTTTGTAAGCCATACAACACATAATGCAGTAAATAATATATTAATAAACACAATCAAAAGATATTTAAAGCAATACCACTATATTGTAGTTACAATAATAATTAAAACAAATGCTTATAAACATATATTAACAAAACATATTTACATATTATTGGGTCCCTATCAAGCGCGTTGAACCCGCGCAATGACCTTAGGATACCCTAATATGTTACATGCCTGTGTTTGTCAGTGCATTAAGGGCAGTGGGGATTGCCTGATGAAAATGCATGTTACACACAGGCAAAACACATGATTTCATGATCGTAGAAAAAAATAACAATATAATAATCTCATTAACTGTAAAAACACAACAACTAAAACAAAAAATAATAATTACAAAAAACAGGTTTGTAGTGTGCCTTAAATCAAAACCAGAAAAAAACAAGGCAAACGCCGAACTTGTAAACATACTTAAAAAAGAATTTAAACGGTCGGCAATTATCATTTCCGGCCAAAAATCAAAAATAAAAAAAGTGTTGGTAGAAAATACAAACATGGATGAAGCAATAATTGTTTTAAAAAAACATCAAATTTAACATTTTCATTTACTGTAAAAAAGACAAAGAGAAAGACAAATTATAAAAAATACGAATAAATTAAAAAACAAAAACAGTGAATTGATTGCGTAAAATTAACTAAGCAAACTGAACAAATTATACTTCTTCATTCTATTGTTATTCTGCCAAAAAAACGAGGTGTCAAAAATGGCAAAAATAGCACAAACATCAATAAAATATCTTATACGAGCAAAATTTCGAGCAGACGGCATGGTTGAAAAGCCGGATGTTATTGGGGCTCTTTTCGGTCAGACCGAAGGTCTTTTAGGACAGGATTTGGATTTAAGGGAACTTCAAAGAACCGGCAGGATAGGCAGAATCGAAGTAAACATAACTGTGATTCAGGGCAAGGCAACAGGCACGGTAACAGTTCCGGCAAGCCTTGACGGTGCTGAAACAGCGCTTATTGCAGCAGCCATTGAAACGATTGACCGCGTCGGGCCATGCAACGCAAAAATCATGGTAGAAGCAGTCGAGGATTTAAGGACAACAAAAAGAAAATACATTATTGATAGGGCGAAAGACCTTCTTTCATCCCTTTTAACACAGGTTCCTGAAACAACACTAATAACGGATGAATTAATGCAGACAGTTCGTTCTGCTGAAATAACAGAATATATGGGACTTGCTGCAGGTCCGGATACAGCAACAGCTGAAGAAATAGTAATTTGTGAAGGTCGGGCAGATGTCATAATGCTGTTACGGCACGGCGTAAAAAATGCAATTGCTGTTGGGGGGACCTCAATGCCTCCGCAAATAACCAAAATATCCAAAGAGCATCAGGTAACCGTGTTTTTAGACGGTGATCGTGGTGGGGATTTGATATTAAAAGAGCTTAAAGCAATTGCAGATATTGATTTTGTTGCACGGGCTCCGGAAGGAAAAGAAGTAGAAGAAC
>JAGLIP010000099.1 GCA_023142905.1 Candidatus Aenigmatarchaeota archaeon
CTTTTTTATGGGGTTATTGTTACTTCTGTCTCGCTTTGGTGTGCTTATTTTATTTTTCCAGATGCAACGTCACTTGTTTTTTTGTTTTTGATTACAATTGCGGCATTTCCGGTTATGTATAATGTTCTAAAGGATGAGGAAGAAGAAGACGAACGGATGGATGGAGCGGATCCTAGTTTTTTTGAACGCCACAATAAAGTTATTTGGGTTTATTCATATCTTTTTTTGGGTGTTATTATTGGTGCTTCTTTTTGGTATTCGGTTCTTCCTGCAAGCCAAACGAGTGTTATGTTTGCTCAACAAATTACAACTATTGGTGCTATTCAAGGTGCAACGGGGCAGGCGACTTATGGCGGTAGTTTTATGCCGATTTTATTGAATAATGTTAAGGTAACATTTATTGCTTTTATTATGTCATTTTTCTTTGGGACGGGAGCACTTTTTATAATTACATGGAATGCGTCGGTAATTGCCGTGTTTTTAAGTCGGACTGCGATTGAATTATCGCACACAGGAACATCGCTTATTATGGGGCATTTTGCCGCATTTTTTTCTATTGCGCTTCATGGCATACCTGAAGTTGTTGCGTATTTTATTGCAGGAATTGCCGGAGGCATACTTTCAATAGGAATTATTAGGGGTACGCATGATGCAGCCATTATAAAAGATGCATTTTTGCTTTTCGGCTTATCTGTTGCGGTTCTTGTGTTTGCAGCCGCTATTGAGGCGTTTGTGACGCCGGTGTTGTAACCGCGCAATGCGTAATACACAACGGAGTTTTATATAGAATCTCTTTGTTATCTTATAACGGAACAAATAATATATTTAAACAGAAATGTGTTTTAATAGGATATGCACTTACAGTTCCAGATACATAAAATCCATTTTCTAAAAAAAGAGCTTTCAGAAGTCTATGTTAATTTAGCTCTTCAAAGCTTTGCAATATCTTTGATTGCTGTTTTCATACCAATATATCTTCTATCCTCGGGATTTTCATTAAATAGTGTAATTATGTTTTTTATTACATACTATGCCGTTCTGGGATTTTTTTCACCAATATCCGCAATTCTTGCAAACCGTTTCGGTTTTAAGCACATAATTCTTTTCAGAACTCCTTTCCTGATTAGCTTTCTTTTAGGTTTGCATCACATAAATGATATTATGTTGTCTCCGATAGTTATAGCCGTAATCGGCGGAATTGGTTCATCTCTTTACTGGATATCAATAAATTCAATATTTGCCAAGCATAGCGATAAAATTCATAGAGGGCGACAAACAGGAAATCTTATATCCATACCGAAAATAGCTTCGCTTATAGGACCGACTCTTGGAGGCGTTATAGCCCTAATTTATGGGTTTCCTCTTTTGTTTCTTATCACAAGCGCTATTATAGTCGTTTCGGTTATGCCTCTTTTTGTAACTGGTGAAACAAAGCCGCATATTAGATTCTCACTTAAAAAAATGATAAAAATCCAAGACAATCTAAAATATTCCATATATTTTATCCTTAGCGGCCCCAAATTTATTGCGGGTTCTATATTTTGGCCATTATTTGTCTACTGGGGGCTCTCAGGCAGTACAATCGGAACAGGATTATCGCAAACACTTGCAGGGATAGGCATTCTTCTTTTCACCCATTATATTGGCAGACAGGCAGACAGAACGGATAACAATTCATTGATTAAAAAAGGAGCCATACTCATAGCACTTTTATGGTTCATACGAATTTTTGCAACTAGCCCAATGGAATTTTTCATATACAGCTTTCTTGCCGGGATATTTACCATCCTTATAGATATCCCTTTTACGGCAGCAACCTTTAATCAAGCAAACAAAGAAAATCCGGATGAATTTATTGTTTTAAGGGAACTTACACTGGCGGTAGGACGAATTTTCTCTCTCGGAATATTACTTTTTATCCCGGACACCATACCAAGTACCTTTTTTAGTTTCTCTCTTGCGGGAGTCACAACTCTTGCATTTATTTTGTTCTAGAATCAAAAATTGCTGAATTTCAAAACAAAACATATAGATGCTATTCAACCCATAATTGATTCCTAAGTACATCCAAACACTTGCTTTTTATACTAAGGATAACCATATTATTCTTTATGAACAGTACTTGTGCGAAAACAATTGTATTTTCAGACCTTGACGGAACGCTTTTGGATCATTATACCTATTCATACAAGGATTCCCTCAAAGGCATAAATTTGTTAAAAGAAAAAAAAATCCCACTTATAATCTGTACGAGCTGGACTTTTGCACAGATGGAAAAATTCATGAAAAGCGCGAACTTAAACAACCCATTCATAATGGAAGATGGTGGTGCCATATACATACCAAAAGATTTCTTTGATTTTAAGTATCACTTTGACAAACAAAAAGGAAAATACAATATAATCGAACTTGGAACACCTATAAAGAAAATTACATTGGTGTTAAATGAAATAAAAAACAAATATAGTATTACAACATTTTCAGATATGACAATTGAAGAGCTTTCAAAAGATGCTAATTTTTCACCTAAAAGCGCTAAACTGGCAAAGATGCGTGAATATGACGAAGCATTTAAAATCAACAAAAAAGGAGAGACTGAAAAGATAATTGAAATGATTGAACAAAAAGGATACCTCTGTACAAATGGTGCCAGATATTATCACATTATGAAAAATAATGACAAAGGAAAAGCAGTTAAAATTCTCACAGCTCTTTTCAAAAGAAAATACAAAAACATAAGAACCATAGGTCTTGGCGACAGCAAGAATGATATAGCAATGTTAAAGGAAGTTGATGTGCCGGTAATTGTTAGAAATTCTGCGCGGCTTAGAATTAAAGATTTTGACGCAATAACAACAAAACATGAAGGACCTAAAGGATGGATGGAAGCAGTCTTAAAATTTGCATTAAACAAGGCCTAGGTCTTTGAGCTTAAGATATGTTAGCATAAATTCTGCATGCCCCCATGTTAGAGGCAAAACCCAGCATGCGATGTTGTTTTCCTTGAAATCTTTTGTGCGCATGACTTTTTCTGCTTCTTCACGGCGACCGCTCTTGTAGTATCGCCCAATATCCTTTGCTTCTTTCTGCCATTCTAAAAATGATTTTTTTGTTGCGATGTGTTCGGGTATAAGGCCGTTTTTGTTGTATTTTAAGAACCAATCAATGTATTTTTTCGCTTTTTTCAGTTTGCCTGCGTCAAGATAATACTGCGCCATCCAGCCAGTATACATGCTGTAAGGCCCGTAGCCGCCATTGTTTCTTCCGGGTTTTCCGTATTTTTCCATATGCCTTTGGATGCCGCCGAGGTTCTTGTCGTATAGGCTTTTTTCAATAAATTCTGCGGTTTTTTCTATTATGGGGTCTTTTGTAGGCAGAAGCCCAAGAATGTACGCACCCATTTCCGATATATCCGCATCAAAAATATTTGTGTTGTTTCTTAGTTTTATGAAATGATTATTCTTAACCATTTGCGTCATAATGCTTTTGCCGAGTTCTCTTTCTATTTTTGACCAATGTTTTTGGTCTTCTTTTTTGTTTAAGGTTTCTGCGATTTCGCGCGCTGCCTTAAACCCCGCATATGCGCATACATTCGCCCATATCTCAAAGCCTGCTTCCATTGGAGGCCATTCATGTATCGAATTCATTGAAAATACGAGCTTTTCTTCTTTTATGTAATGTTCTTCTAAAAAACGCGCACCAAGATATACTTCATTCCAGTGATTTTCAAGAAATGTTTTGTCTTTTGTCTTTTTGTAATATTGATTTATCATGAATAAGACAAGACCGTTACAGTCTGCCTGTGGCGGCCTGTAGCTTGCAGATTTGCCGTCTTTTGTGTATCGTTGATACCATTCACCGGTTTCACCCATAAGGCTTAACACAAATTCGAGTGTCTTTTTTACCTGCTTTGTTTTGCCACTTTCAAGAAGAACGCGAAGAATAAGCATACAATCTCGTGGGTAAAGATATGGGTATCTTCGCCCGGGAGGACTTGCAAGTATTGCCCCATTTTTCATTGTTACAGAATCAATGACTTCGGTACTTTTAAGATACAATTTTTCAAGTGCTTCTTTTTCTGTTTGTTTG